>JALOAP010000005.1 GCA_023228745.1 Dehalococcoidia bacterium
AGGACTACTCGAAGGAGAGCATCCTTGAGTGGTACCTGAACCAGATCTCCTACGCGGACCGCTATGTCGGTATCGAAGCGGCTGCGCAGGGCTACTTCCGGAAAAGCGCGAAGGACCTCACGCTGGGCGAGGCCGCGCTCCTGGCCGGCATCCCGCAGGCGCCGACCGACTACCACCCCCGCCTCAACTGTGTGATGGACGAGAGTGCCGGCACCTGCGTGACGGACGAGCTCGGCCGCACCACCGTGACCGGCGCGGCCAAGGAGCGCCAGGAAGCGGTGCTCGACCTGATGGTCGCACACAAGCGAGCGACGCCCGAGGAAGCGGCCGCGGCCAAACAGGAAGAACTGAAGGTCTTCCAGATTTCCAACCCCATCAAGGCGGCAGCCTGGATCGATAACCAGGTTCAGCCACGGCTGGTGCGGATGTGCGAAGCGGGGCTGCTGCCGAAGTACGAAGGGGCCACCGACTGTGCGGACAGTGTGAGCTCGTCCGGGTACAACGTGACGACCACCCTGGATGTCTCGTTGACCGAGACAGCGATGGAGATGGCCCGGGGCATGATTGCCACCGGTATCGAGCTCGGCTGCGAATGCCACAACGCCGCGATCGCTACGATCGAGCCTTCGACCGGCCAGATCATCATCTACGCGCCGAACATCGACCCGACGTATGTGTCCGATCCACGTGTTGCGGGCGCGATCGACCAGCTCGTGGAGATCAACCAGCCCGGCTCGTCGCTCAAGCCGGCCATCTACCTGACGTGGATGGACCGCCTGAACAAGGCTCCTCTGAGCACGTTCTGGGACACAAGCCCGCTCACGCTGGATGGGGTATCGATCACTAACCCGCGCTCGGGTGGTGGTAGCGAGGGGCTGATCACGGCGCGGGCCGGGCTCGGTGGCTCGCAGAACGTACCCTCGTTCCGGGCAGCGCAGGAAGCCGGGACAGAGAACGTCATCGACATCACGAACCGGCTCGGGATCACCACGCTGGCGCAGGGCTTCGACCCCACGTTCTATTCGCACGAAGACGTCTACTACGGCCCGTCGATCGCCACCGGTGGCGCGAACATCCGCGCCATCGATATGGCCTACATGGACGCGACCATCGCCAACATGGGGATGATGGTCGGGGTTCCGCACTACGCGAAAGAGATCGACCTCAACAACCTGAAGCAGACATCGACCGACGACTGGAACCAGGCGATGGAGCAAAAGATCGCGTTCCAGAAGGGCCACATTCGCCTGCCCGGGACCCGCGAGCTGGACCCTGTGGTGGTGCTCCGAGTGGAGGATGCGCAGGGCAACGTGGTGTATGACCACGAGACTGCGGGTGACCTGGTGCGCCAGGAGACGATCAACCCCGGCTCGGTCTGGCTGCTGCACAGCATCATGTCGGACTGCACCGCCCGCTTCATCATCTGGGGTTGCGGCAGCAGCAACAGCGACCTGGGCCTGGACTTCGTGACGCTGGACGGCGTGAAGGTGCCGAGCGGCGTGAAGACAGGCACGCAGCAGGGGCCACTGAGCGCCGTGGACACGCTCGAGACGTGGATGACCGGCTATACGCGCTACGCGGCGACGGCAGTCTGGGTTGGCAACGCGACGAATGAGCTCGTCAACGATCGCTCCTTTGCCGCGGCCAACACGACCAGCCGCCTCTGGAAGACGTGGATGGGGACCTACCACTCCCACCTCCAGGCGCAGGGCGTTTTCTCCGAGCCGGCCGGGTTCGACGACCTTCGCCCGGCGAACGTGGCATTCCGCGGGTTCGCGACCCCGACGACCGACCGTGTGTTCGGGGGCAAGGGAGGCTGCGACCAGGTGGTGTCGGGCTGGGTCCGCACCGACGTCACGTACGAATCGGAATGTCACTCTGTCGAGGTCGACAGCCGCAACGGGCTCCTGGCGAGCGACGCGACGCCGGCCCAGTACCGCGTGAGCCGCAAATTTGTGAAGCTGCCCGCCTTCAAGCCGGACCTGGCAATTGCGCTCGCGCGGGCACGGAACATCCCGGTTGCACCGACGGACCGTTCCACAGGGCAGACCGCCGTCGCCATCAGCAGCCCCACCAACGGGAAGACCGTGAGCGGACGGACGCAGGTCGTCGGCGCGATCAGCATCCCCGGGCTGCGGAACTGGAGCCTCGAAATCGGGGCCGGCGCGAACCCCTCCGAGTGGCGGAGCATCGGTTCCGGGAGCGAGGTCGCGGACGGTGTGCTCGGCGAGTTCAACGCCAACGACCTCGAAGAGGGCGTGTACACCATCCGGCTCACGGCGGACACGACGAGCGTCGGCGAACTGACGACGACGGTCACCATCAACGTTGCGAAGGGCAAGCCAGACGCCTCGCCGAGTCCCTCGCCGGGCGGCGGTACGCCAACCCCGGGCGACGCAACCGTGACCCCGACACCACCCGGTACGCAGACGCCGCCGCCAAACGAGAACGACTGATCCAATCGACGAGGGAGGGCCTGCCTCCCTCGTTCTCGTCCCACTATCGCCCGGTAACCATGAGTCCGTAGAATCCCGCCCAATACGGAGGTGGTATGCGCATCCTCGTAACGGGCGGGGCCGGGTACATCGGCAGCGTCCTCGTACCAAAACTCCTTGCCCGCGGACACCAGGTTCGTGTGCTCGACCGCATGTTCTGGGGGCTCCCGCATTACGCGGAGGAGCCCGGTGTGGAACTCGTGAATGCCGACGTCCGGCGTATCCCGGAGGGGGCGTTCGATGGCGTGGATGCAGTGGACCACCTGGCCGGCTTCTCGAACGATCCGACGAGCGAGTACAGCCCTGACGCGAACTGGCAGATGAATGCGGTGGCCACTCGGACGATCGCACGGCTCTGCCGCGAGACTGGGGTGCGGCGCCTCGTGTTCGGCAGTTCGTGCTCCCTCTACGACGGGCTCGATGCTGCACACCTGCTCGATGAGCAGGTCAGCGTGCACCCTCGCGGGGCATATGCCACCTCCAAGCACTACTCGGAAACGGCACTCCTCGAAGAGGCCGCGAGCGGTGACTTCGAGCCCGTCATCCTGCGGCAGGCCACAGTCTTCGGCCCCTCGCCGCGCATGCGGTTCGACCTCGTGGTGAACTCCTTCGTCAAGGATGCGCTGGTCCGGCAGCGCCTTATCCTGCACGGCGGCGGGCGCATGTACCGCCCGCTGATTAGCGTGAATGACCTCGCGGATGCGCACGTGGCTTGCCTGGAGGCGCCTCCGGAGCTCGTCGCGGGGGAGACGTTCAACGCGGTCCAGGAGAACTACCAGGTGCGCGATCTCGCGGAGGTGGTGGCGGCGGCACTGGTGCGGCTCGGGAAGCCCGTGGCACTGGAGGACGGGCCACTGCCGAGCATCGTGCGAAACTACCGGTGTTCCGGCGACAAGCTGCGCGAGCGGCTCGGCCTGGATTTCGCCACAACACCGGCGATAGCAGTGGCGCGGTTGGTGGAGGTCTATGAGCGGATCCCGGTCGAGCAACTCGGTCACCCGAAGTACTACAACATCGCGTGGATGGAACTGCTCGAATCGGTGCGGCCCGCCTACCAAGCGATGCAAAACATCTTCGAACCGATCGAGGAGTGAGGCGCTGTGCCATGGCCACTACATAGTGCCTGGCTTTGCGTACGTGAACGGCCATCTTCATGCCACTTCGGCCCTCCACAGTAAGCAGCTCGAAAAAGACATGAGGAACTCATCCTCCCGAAGGGACACCTATGGACATCACCGTAACGCCCACGAAACTTGCTGGCGTCCTCATCATCGACACCGACTTCTTTCGCGACGATCGCGGCTTTTTCATCGAGGCGTACCACAGGCAGCGATTCATCGAGCACGGCATCGATTATGAATTCGTGCAAGACAACCACTCCCGTTCCGGGGCGAAAGTGCTACGCGGGTTCCACTACCAGGACATGACCGCGCCAATGGCAAAGCTGGTCCGCTGTACGGTTGGCGCCATCCTCGACGTTGCCGTCGATCTGCGCGTCGGCTCACCCACGTTCGGGCAGTGGGCCGGAGTGGAACTCACCGCCGAGAATATGCGTCAGCTGCTCGTGCCGGAAGGCTTCGGGCACGCCTTCGCCACGCTCTCCGAGGTCGCCGAGGTGCACTACAAGTGCGGCGGCTACTATACGCCGCCATCGGAAGGCACCGTGGCATGGAACGACCCGGATATCGGCGTGGAGTGGCCCTATGACGACCCGGTTGTGTCCGCACGCGACGCCCAGGGGACGAGCCTCCAGGAGTACCTGAAGAACCCGGCCTTCCGTTTCGGTTCGAAGTAACCCCAGGTAGACCGAGGACGGGGTATTCTTCCCGCAATGGAGCGGGTACTACGTCCTTTGCTGTTTGTCCGCGTGTTCGGTGCGGCCGTCGTTGGCGCCGCAATGCTCGTGGCTGCCTGTGGCGGCACGTCGATTGCTCCTGACACAGGCGTGCAGGCGACGCTAACCGCCCCGGCGGCATCGAGCACTCCGGCTACTGAAGGGTCGCCCAGCACCGCGCCCGTGGTGGAACCGCCAGCCCGGCTCGGAAGCCCCACGGGCCGGCCGCACACTGCGAAGCCGCCAGACTTTGAGGCAGTGCCGGGTGCGACCGCCGACTTTGGAACGCTCGGCCAGAGTGTTTATCGCGTGGAGATGCCCGCGGACTGGAACAAGAAGCTCGTGCTCTACGCCCACGGTGTGCGGCTGAACACCACGGAGCTGAGTGTCACGAGCCCCGAACGCGCTCTGCGCGAGGCCTGGATCGCGGAAGGATATGCGTGGGCGGCGAGCTCCTACAGCGAAAACGAGTACGTCCCCGGTATCGGAGCTGACGACACACTCGCGTTGCTCGACTTCGTAGCCGAGAAGTACGGCGAACCAGAAGCCGTCTACCTGTACGGCGTTTCCATGGGTGGGCACGTCACTGCTCTGCTGCTGGAGCATTACCCGGAGCGCTTCGATGGCGCGCTGGCGGTGTGCGGTGCAATGGGCGGACAGGAGCAGATCGACTATCTGCTCGCGTGGGGGATGGCTGCAGAGTACATCAGCGGCGTCGAACTGCCGATAGGCGGCGGGGTCGCGGCGATGGCAGCGGCGCTCACACAGCGAGTCACCGCGCAACTCGGCACCCCCGATGCACCCACCGCGAAGGGGAAGCAGTTCCAGAGCGTCGCCCGCGAACTCTCCGGCGGGGCACGGCCATTCTTTTACGAAGGCATCCTGGAGCACTACAGCCTCAACTTTGGGCTGCTACTGATCGACCCGAATCGCACGAGCCTCATCGGGCGGGCAGCCACGAACGCCGGCGTGGAGTACGGCATCGATGACGCACTGGGCATCAGCGATGCCCAGTTGAACGAGGGCATCCGCAGGCTGGAGGCGGACCCGGCGGTACGTGACCCACAGGCATACCCGGACGCCGTGCCCACCACGGGCCGCATCGAAGACCCACTCCTGACCCTTCACAACACCGGCGACCTGTTCGTGCCCATCACACACGAGGTGTCCTACCTGGAGAAAGTTACCGCCGAGGGAAACGCGGACCTGCTGGTGCAGCGCGCAATACGCGCGCCCGGTCACTGCCAGTTCTCCGACGAGGAGCTGCTGACCGCCTGGAGCGACCTACAGGCGTGGGTCGAAGATGGCGAGCGGCCGCGAGGCGATGACTTCTCGGACAGCCTCGCAGACGCGGGGCGGGAGTGGACGGTGCCGCTGCGGCCGGGCGACCCGGGCACGCCGTGAGGCGGCCGGGATAGCGCGCAACCGTTTGTGAAAACTGGTACGATATCTCCGAACTCCGTGGCGAGGAGGTCTTCGTGGCCTACAAGATTATTGAGACGTGTATCGGCTGTACGGCCTGCACGAAGCGCTGCCCAACCAACGCCATCACTGGCGAGCGGAACGAGCTACACATCATCGATCCAACGCTCTGCATCGACTGCGGGGCGTGCGGGGTCGTTTGCCCTCCGGAGGCGATCCTCGATACCTACGGCGAAGTCTGCCGCGGGCTCAAGAAGAACGACTGGCCGAAGGCCGTCGTTATCGAAGAGAAGTGCATCGGCTCCGGTTGCGAACTCTGCATCAACATCTGTCCCTTCGATGCGCTGAGCCTTCAGCACACGGACCGCATCGACGACTTCTTCGGCGTCAGCACGGTGGACGAAAAGAAGTGCACGGGCTGCCGGCTGTGCGAAGACGTCTGCGGTTGGGACGCCATCCACATTTTCCCGCTTAAGCACGAGATGCTGAAGGACTGGAGCGAGCTTTCGCCCGAAGAGCAGGTGCTCGTGAAGCAAGCCCGTGCACCCATGACGATCTAGCTGTTCGCCAAGAACACACCCCGGCGGCTCCTCGAACGAGGAGCCGTTTCTTATTGGCCCGCCGACGTGCCGCCAGAGAGATCGTCGATCTTTTTCGCGAGGTTGACGTCGCGCTCGCTCACGCCACCGACGTCGTGGGAATTGAGGCGGATATCGACCGTGTTGTAGACAATCCGGAGGTCAGGGTGGTGATTCATGACCTCCGCAGCCATGGCGACCTTCGTTACGAATCCCATGGCGGCGATGTGGTCCTTGAATTTGAACTGCCGCACCAGGCTGTCTCCATCCGCGGCCCAGTTCGGAAGTCCTCCAAGTGCGTCCTGGATCTGTTCCGCCGTATACTTCCCGGCCATCTGCACGCCTCCTTGACGCAAAACCGGTGTGTAGCGCTCCGCAGGCATACTATGTGAGGCTGAATGGGTTGGAAACAGTCAGCGCCACGCCGGTTCAACCGCCGGCACTTTCTCGGTGCGGCGGGAGCCCTCGCCGGGGCCGCCGGGTTGTCGGCGCTCTCCTGTAGCGGCGGAGGGAATGGCTCCGGCCAGGGCGGACCGATCCCGGGACTGACCCGCGAAACGGGCGACGACGAGACCGTAACGGTCGCCGCCACCCGGCCGGCACTCAGCGAACGGCACGGCGAAACCCTCCGCTACACCGGCTACGTCGCGGGGGATGGCGTCTTCGACCCGCACAAGACGCAGGCGGCACCGTTCTACGGGCAGCAGGCGCTCGTCTTGAGCCGCCTCCTGAACTACGCGAGCCAGACCGAAGGCATCATCGTTCCGGACCTGGCCCAGGCGCTGCCCGAGCAGCCTGACGCGCAGACGCTCATCTTCCGGCTGCGCCCCGATGCACGTTGGCACGAACTCGAACCACTGAACGGCCGGCCCGTGACCGCCGAGGATGTCCGCTTCAGCATCCAACGGCAGATCGAGGGCGACACGAGCTTCGTGCGGAAGGGCCGTTGGCTCGTTGTCGAGAGTGTCGAAGCAGTCAGCACAACCGAAGTCAAGGTGAAGTTGACGACTCCCTTCGCGAACGCGATGGGCCTGTTCGCCGATGTGAACTCGTTCGTCGTCGCGCCGGAATCTGAATTCGGGCCCAGCAGCCAGGTGGGGAGCGGTCCGTTCCAGTGGGTGGAATGGAACGAAGGCACCTTCGCGAGCGTGGCGCGCAACCCGGTATGGCACGGCGGTGACCAGCGCCCGTACCTCGATGGCATCGAACTCCGGCACCCGAAGGACGCATCGGATATCGAAGCGGGGCTTCGGACGAAGAAGCTCGACGTGGTGTTTGTAGGCCGCCAACAGGCCGACCACCTGATGAAGAACATCACGCAGCTCGTTGAGACGAACCAGGGGCATTCGCTCTATTTCGGGTCGCGATTCTTCCTTACGCAGCCACCCTACGATGACCCCCGCTTCCGGGGCGCCATCTCCATTGCGCTCGACCGCAGGGAGATGGTCGACCGCTTCTTCGCCGGATCGGGCGACATCAACCCCTGGGTGAGCTGGCCGATGACGCGTTGGAGCCTCCCGCAGTCGGAGCTCACAAACTTCCCCGGCTACCGCGCTGGTGCGGGCGGTCGTGATGTCGACATCGCCGAGGCGAAAGAGATGCTGGCAGCGTTCGCATCGGAAAAGACGGTGCCTTCGGAGAATGCACTCTTCGTAGAAGCGGCAGCAGAGACGAACCTCGGTCTTGGCTCGCTCATCAAGGAACAGCTCGCGAGGACTCTCGGACTGAACGTGACGGTGACGCCGCTTGCCATCGGTGACCTCATCAAGAAGATGATCGCGCAGGAAGCGCCGTGGGTCGCCGGGCCCGATGTGGGCTGGGTCGACCTGGACGACTGGGTCTACCCGTACTTCCATAGCGCTGGGTCGAACAACAGCTTCCCGGTGCGTGACAGCGACCTCGATGCGCTCATCGAGTCGCAGCGAATCGAAACGGACGAAGCGAAACGCCGGCAGACCGGGTTCGAGATTCAGCGGAAGATCCTCAACCTGCACGCCGGGCTGAACTTCGTCAGCGAACGCGTGATTGCATTGCAGTGGCCCTATGTGCGGGACTTTCCCATCGACGCCGCCGACGGCTACCAGCACCGCTTCGCAGACTGCTGGATCGACCGCTCAGACGAAACCTTCCGGGGCCGTTAGCGCCCCCGGCGCGGCGGTGCGGGCTTCGCTTCCATCGCGCGCCCCAGGCGGTAATGCGGTGCGAGGATGCGGACCACAGAGCCTGCACGCGGGTCCACGATGCGGGCAACGATACGCGGATGCGCGCTCCGCAGCTCATCGTCGCTGCGGTCGGTCGTCACCACGGTAGGCAACCCGGCAACCGTCCTGTAGTTGACGATCTGGTAGAGCTTTTCCTGTGCCCATTGGGACGAAGCGTGGGCGCCAAGGTCGTCCAGCACGAGCAGCCCAGCGTTTCGCACCTGCTCGAAGAGCTCGTCGTAGCCGACGTCTTTGCCGGGCGCGAAGGATGCACGCAGGTGGTCGAGCAGATCGGGGACGACCGCGAAGAAGACCGACTGGCCGTCGCCAAGGACGCGGTTCGCGATAGCAGCGGCGAGGTGCGTCTTGCCGCAGCCGTTCGCGCCCTGCAGGACAAACCAACCGCCGGGAGCCTCGGCGAAGTCGCGGGCGGCAGCGGAGGCCGCTTCGAGCGAGTGGCGCTCTTCCGGGCGCAGTCCCGCGCCGCGCAGGTCGAAGTCGCGGAACTGCATTTCCGCGAGGCGCTCGCGGGCCATCCCGCCGACCTGCCGGTACTGGCCATCCGCGGCGCCCTGGAGCACCACTACCTGAGAAAGGCGTTCGTCGGTGAGGCGGGTGGCGATGCGGTCTTCGAGCGCCTGTGGCCGAACGGAGCAGGTGAAAACCGTTGGCAGTTCGGCGTTGTAGCGCTGGTTGAGGATCTGGAAGAGCTTTTCCTTCGCCCAGGGCGTGCCAGAAATCGCGTCGATGTCATCGAGCAGCAGAAGCGGCGTGCTTTTCACCTGTTCGAACAGGGTGTCGAAGCTTGCCTCCTCTTCCTCCGCGTTGTAGCTCGCGCGAAGGTGGTCGAGGAGGTCGGGCACCACCATGAAAACGGCGGGCTGCCCGAGTTCGATGCGACGATTGGCGATGCCCGCCGCGAGGTGCGTCTTGCCGCTCCCGCTCGGGCCACTGAGCACGAGCCAGCCCGTAGGTGACTCAGCGTAGGCGATCGCCGCCTCCATCGCCCGGGCAAACCAGGGGCTCGCACCATCGCGGCCAGCGGGGTCGAGGCTGGCAAGGGTGAAGCGCGTCAGCGAGCCGAGGTTGCTCAGCCGTTCGAGACGGCTGCGCCGTGTCTCGGGCTCCTCGGCGAGTGCACAGTCGCAGGGTTCAGCGCGGCCGAAGAGCGGGTCATCGAGCGCGCGCTGACGGCGTACGAAGCCGGCGCCACCGCAGATCTGGCACTCATCGCTTTCGTCAGCGGCTCCAGGGTCATCGCTGGCCGGTGATGCCTCCAATCGCGCCGCCAAGATAGCGTCGCTTCCTCTCTTCGAAAGAATCTCGTCCAGGCGCTTCATAGCCACGGCCCTCCTGGGCCCAGTTTTGCAGGATGCGTTCAATGTAGCGCCAGCTTCGGCGGTTGAGTTCGGCCGCTTCGCGGAAGGCCTCCTCGATCCACTCTGGCGGATAGTCGTCGATGGCCATCAGCAGGCGCTCACCGACGAGCGGCGTGACCGTCCCGATGTTCTCTTCGTAGAGCCGGAAGATGCCCGGGCGCTGCTCCTGCTCAACGGGCAGCACAACGGTCTGCGGGCGCAGTTTCAGCTCGCCGGCGCGGGCACGGGCCACCACGCGGCGGGAGCCGGGGTTATTGATGAAGTAGACCATCTCCTCGCCGCGTTCGCCGGCGAGCCGGAGCGCGAGCAGTGCGCCAAGTTCGCGGCAGCGTTCGAGGCCTCGTTCGAGACCCGGGCGACCGGCGCCAGTTGCTTCGAAGGACAGGCGAGCCGCCGCGACCTCCCAGACCTGCGAAGCTGTCACGAAGCGTGCATGGCCGCGCTGTTCCTGCACGAGGCGGGAGACCCAGAGGAACGCGAGCAGATCGCCCGCTTCTCGTAGCTGCGGGAGGACGCCGGTGAAGAACATGTTCGGGAGGACAGTGCCCTTTCCGACCGCCGGGAAGCCGTCGATTGGCGTGTTGGAGGTCATACGGGCGGCTCGTCGGTGCGCAGGACCCAATCCTCGAACTTGGCAAACTGCTCGCGGAAGCGCAGCTCCACTGCGCCTGTCGGGCCGTTGCGGTGCTTCGCCACATGGACCTGCGCGACCCCTTTGGGGTAGGTGCTCTCCGGCAGTTCCGGGTGCTGTGCGGCCCACTGCTCTGGCGTGACGTAGAGCTCCTCGCGGCTGAGGAACATGACGACGTCGGCGTCCTGTTCGATTGAGCCCGAATCCCGCAGGTCGGAAAGCATCGGCACGCGCGGGTGGCGGTTCTCGATGGCGCGCGAGAGCTGCGCCAGGGCAATGACCGGGACGTCCAGTTCGCGTGCCAGGCCCTTGAGCGTCCGCGAAATGTGACTGATCTCCTGTACGCGGTTCTCCCGCCCCGACGCGGACTCGCCCTGCATGAGCTGGAGGTAGTCGATGATGATGAGGTCCAGCCCACGCTCCCCGGCGAGGCGCCGGGCTTTTGCCCGGAGCTGAGCCGCGGTCAGCACCGGCGTATCGTCGAACCAGATGTTCGCTTCCGAAAGGAGACCGGAGGCGCGGATGATGCGGCGCTCCTCGAGTTCGGACTGCTGGCCGAGTCGCAGGCGAGTCGAATCGACGCGGGATTCAGCGGAGAGCAGGCGGACGGCAAGTTGCTCGCTCGACATTTCGAGCGAGAAGAACACCACGTTCGCCTGCTGGTTGATCGCTGCGTTCCGCGCGATGCCGAGCGCGAAGCTCGACTTACCGACGCTCGGGCGAGCGCCAACGATGACGAGGTCGGACCGTTTCATCCCGCCGAGCAGCGTGTCGAGGTCGTTGTAGCCAGTGTGGATCGCCGCCATCTCGCGGCGTTCGGCCGCCTCAGCGTCGACGTCGAGATAGGCCTGCAGGAGCTGACTGATATGGACGAAGTCGCGGAAGTTCTCGCCGCCGCGAAGGCGCTGGATCAGCTCTTCGGAGCGCGAGAAGACCGACTCGATCTCCGGTGGCGCTTCGTAGGCCATCTGCATAATGCCGGTGGCAGCGTGGATCAGGCCTCGGTAGGTGGCATCCCGCTTGACGATGCGCGCATAGAAGGCGACGCCGAGGCTTGTCGGCAATCGGCGAATGGTCTCCGCGAGGTACGTCTGGCCGCCGACTTCTTCGAGCTGGCCCCGGCGGGCGAGTTCGTGGGCGACGGTGATCTGGTTGATCGCGTCGTCGCGTTCCCAGAGGGCGAGACAGGCCTCGTAGATCCAGCCGTTCTTCTCGCGGAAGAAGTCTTCGCCCTTGAGGATGGGCGCCACCTGGTAGATCGCTTCGGAATCGACGAGAAGGGCAGCGACTACCGCCTCTTCGGCCTCGATGTCATGGGGTGGGAGCCGTTCGAGTGCAAGCGTCATGCGAAGGAGGGACCGAACCGGACCCGAAGGTCAACGGGGCGAACGAGCGCGCAGTCCCGGTCACCTCCCTTCGCGAGCTAGGCTTCGGTCTCAGCGTCGTCGGCCGACTCGGCCGCTGCTTCAGCCTCGGCAGCGGCAGCAGCAGCGGCTTCACGCTGGCCCTGCTGGTAGGCAGCGGCAGCGGCGGCCTTCTCCTCTGCCTCGCGTTCCGCTGCAGCCTCCGCTTCGAGCCGTTCGACGATCGCCTTCGAAGCCTCGTCGGGCACGACGTCGACGGTCACCGGGATGGAGACGTTGCGGGTGAACTTGATCGTGACTTCGCGGCTGCCAAGTTCGCGGATGGGCTCCGGCAGGAGGACCATATGCGACTCGATATCGAGCTGCGTGGCGTCGTTGATCTTGTCCATGATGTCGCGGTTCGTGACCGAACCGAAGAGGCGGCCCGTCTCGCCGACGCGCGCCTCGATGGTGACGGTGTAGTTCTCGAGCCGCTCGACCTTGGTGCGCGCTTCGGCGTCGAGCTTTTCCTGGCGGCGCGCTTCCTTTTCGGCAAGCGAGGTGGCCCGCTGGATGTTTTCCCGCGTGGCCGCACCAGCGATGTTTCGCGGCAACAGGAAGTTACGCGCGAAGCCGTTCCTCACGTCCTTCACGTCGCCGACCTGGGCAGTGCCTTCAACGTCTTCGAAAAAGACGACTTTCATTCTGGGACCTCAATGTGTTCGGGATGCGCCGCGCTCTATACGCGGGTGGCGATCCCCGGGCGGGGCCCGGAGCGCACCGTAGAACACCGATGGTAGTCGCTCAATGCGTTATGGTCGCGTTACCGCGATCCTGTTGCCTCGACAAGCGCTTATGACGATAGAACTTACGTTCTGGCTCGTCAATCCCGATGACTCGGTGCCCCTACCGCGCACGTGAGCGTATATTTCCTTGCAACGCCGGATGCTCCGGCAAGACTGACGACTCAGGAGATGTGTAGTGGGCTCATTGGAAGGACGCGTTTGCGTGGTCACGGGCGCCGGCCGGGGTATCGGCGCGGCTGTCTCCCGCATGTTGGCCGCAGAGGGCGCCGCTGTGGTCGTGAACGACCTGGGCGTAGCCGTCGACGGCACGATGCCGGACAACACACCCGCACAGGGCGTGGTCAACGAGATCAAGGCTGCGGGCGGCAACGCCGTCGCGAACTACGACAACGTCGCGGACCACGACGCCGCCGAGAATATTATCCGTACCGCACTGAACGAGTTCGGCAGGCTTGACGTGCTCGTGAACGTCGCCGGGATTCTCCGCGACCGCATGATCTTCAACCTCTCGGAAGAGGACTGGGACGCTGTCATCAACGTCCACCTCAAGGGAACGTTCAACACGAGTAAGTTCGCGTCCATCTACTGGCGCCAGGCGCGCGAGGGGAACTACCGGCTCATCAACTTCACGTCGGTTTCGGGTCTGTACGGTGCGGCTGGCCAGCCCAACTACGCAGCGGCGAAGATGGGCATCATCGGCCTGACGTACTCGTGTGCCAACGCGCTGCACCGCTACGGCGTGACTTCGAACGCAATTTCTCCCGCCGCGGCCACACGCATGATCGGGACGATCCCCGGGCGCGAAAACGTCGACGAGAACGACCCGGAGCGGTCGCCGAATAACATCGCCGTACCCGTGACCTACATCGCCGGGAAGGAGTCGGGCTGGCTGAACGGCTGGGTCATCGGCGCACAGGGCTACAACCTCACGCTGATGAGCAACCCGGAACCCGTGAGCCAGCTCATCGGGTCCCAGCCCTGGACCATCGAGACCGCTGGTGCAGCCATGGAGCGATCGTTCAAGCCGCTCGCCCAGAGCGGGACGATGTACCAGCGCCGGCAGGCCGGGCAGGCCTAGTTCGCTTCGTTTCGACAGCGCAGGACGGCCCCTCGATCGAGGGGCCGCTTGCGTCCGGAGGGTGCCGGGAGCCGGGTCGCCAGCGGTCTTTGCGTGGCAGAGTGCAACAGCAACGGCTACGCTGGGACACAGGGACGAATATCGACGCGAAGGGAGGGAGCGCCGCATGGCGATGCAAGCAACGAAGGAAATTCGCCCAGACGGGAAGGTCCGCCTCCCGCCCGGGCAGCACCTCACCACCGGCTGGCCGGTGCTGCACTACGGAAGCATCCCGCGGATCGACCTCGACACGTGGAAGTTCCACGTCTGGGGGCTGGTCGAAGAAGAGAAGACCTTCAACTGGGAAGAGTTCAACGGCCTGGGACAGGTCACGGACGTCAGCGACATCCACTGTGTCACGACCTGGAGCAAGTACGACAACGAGTGGCAGGGCATCCCCTTCTCGGCGTTGCTGGACACGATCCAGCTCAAGCCGGAAGCGAAGTACGCAATGCTGCACTGCTACGGTGGCTACACGACCAACGTGCCGCTCGAGGACTTGCGGCGCGAAGGCGTGCTCTTCGCGCACAGCCACAGCGGTGAACCGCTGACGAAGGAGCATGGCTGGCCCCTCCGGCTCGTCGTCCCCCATCTCTACTTCTGGAAGAGTGCAAAGTGGGTGGGCGGCATCCAGTTCCTTGAGCGTGATCGCCCCGGCTTCTGGGAGACCTACGGGTACCACATCTACGGCGATCCCTGGAAGGAAGAGCGCTACTCGTAGAGGAGCGAGGCAAAAGGCGACAGGTACAAGTGGGGCCGTCCAACCACGGGCGGCCCCATTTCGCGCCCCTGGCGTACGAATAGCGAACAGGGAACGGCCAACCTACACTTGAAGCGATGGCCCCCAATCTCTCTGTTGACCTTGCGCCCGGGCATAAGACCGGGCTGGTGCTGCCGAACCCGGTGATGACCGCCTCGGGCACGTTTAGCTGGGGGTTCGAGTTCGCAAAGCAATTCGACATCAACCGGCTTGGCGCGGTGGTTTCGAAGGGCGTGACGCCGCTGCCGCGCGCGGGCAACCAGCAACCGCGCGTCGCGGAGACGCCCGGCGGAATGCTGAACTCGATCGGGCTGCAGAACGTGGGGCTCGACAAGGTCATCGATGAGTTCGCACCGCAGTGGGCGAAGTGGGAAGTGCCGGTCATCGTGAACATCGCCGCCGACACCATCGACGAGTTCGGTGAGATGGCCGCGGCGCTGGATGGCATTCCCGGTGTCGCTGCTATCGAGCTCAACATCAGCTGTCCGAACGTCGACATCGGGGGCATCGAGATCGGGCAGGACCCGGAGGCCTCTGCGCGGGCGACGCGGGCGGCTGTCCGGAACACCGACCTCCCGGTCATCGTGAAAATCACTCCGAACGTCACTGACCCGGTGGCGCTGGCGCTGGCATGCGAAGCCGAGGGCGCGGCAGCATTCTGCTGCATCAACACCGTGCTGGGCATGGCTATCGACCTCGACCGGCGCCGGCCGGTGCTGCCGCGCGCGCGTGGCGGCCTCAGCGGGCCCGCGATCAAGCCGATCGCGCTGCGCATCGTCTACGACGTGGCCCGGGCGGTGAGCGTCCCGGTGGTTGGCTGCGGCGGCATCCGCACCGGCGAGGACGCGGTGGAGTTCCTGATGGCTGGCGCGTCGGCGGTGCAGGTCGGCACCGCGATCTTCGCCAATCCGCGTGCACCGCTCGATGTGCTCGAAGGGCTGGAGGCATGGCTGGAGCGCGAAGGCGTCGCCGACGTGCGGGAGATCATCGGCTGCGCGCTGCCAGCGCCGCCGGTGCCGGCGGCTTCGGTGCTTGGTTCGTAGTGCTTGGTCTGAGCGCCGGCGGGTATCCCTTGGCGCTATCTAAGGACTCAGCACGCAGCACTTGGTACTCTAAGGGCATCGGGGTGTAGCTCAGCCTGGTTAGAGTGCGCGCTTTGGGAGCGTGAGGCCCCCAGTTCGAATCTGGGCACCCCGACCATCCACCTCTCCTCCTACTGATCTTGTCGCGGGCTTTCACCGTCTCCGCAACTCGCCAATAGCTGCTATAGTCCCGTGCGACCGGCTGATCACTGCACTTAGCGATGCGGCCGTCGTTGTGGGCATTAGGTGTGAGCGAGAAGATCCATGTGGCCATTCAGGAGGACGCCAACCACTGCGCGCGGCGGGCCAGTCGACATTGGTGGCAGGCGGTTCGAACAGGAGATTGTAGGCGAGTCCTACTACCAGCAGGCGCTCGCTCGCATCCACACGCTTACTTGATCCCTGAGCCTTCGAACCGTCACGACAAGAACGCTGTCATGGTGTGTCACGCGGAGTTCGGCGTCCTTGGCTACCTGCCTCGCACCACCGCACAGAGTGTCGCCGGGGCGCTCCAGGCGTGGGGCAAAGCTGGGAAAATCGCCACATGTCGAGGGAAATTAGTTGGCGGCAACGGCTTCCACTACGGCGTGTACCTGAACGCAGATCTCGCCAAGGTCCTCGATCGTTGAGTTGCCCCCAACAGCTGGCCGGACGCTGACCAGCTTGCCACAAATGTTGCCACTCCCCTACGCCAGCCTGCGTGGCAGGGAACGCGAGGGCTGAGCGCCAAGGCCAAGACCTGTGCCCCCACCTTTGCGTCCCATGATGCCCTGCCATACCATGCCTGTGGTACCCCCTATGTATGGCCCCCGGGTTTCCAAATGAGTGACGAATACGGCGTCGACCTCGACGAAGTACGCAAGGTCATCGAGGCGGCGGACGTGTTAGTGGTCCGCTTCCATCTCCTCCCCAACCGCCTCCTGGTGGACTTCCGGACAAAGCCCGGCGTTCCCCCGTTCCTCGCGGTCGTGCCGCGCGCCGAGTCCGTCGAGGACCGGTTCCGTTCGATCAAAATGTTGCGCCCGGAGTTCGGCTTTCCTGAAAAGGTGATGTCGTTTTCGTGGCCGCGCTCGATGCCCATCCTCCTTGCGAGCGGCATCTGGCAGCACATCGTCGACCGCATGGCCAGCCTCGGTGGGATCGAAGCCACGGAACGCTGCGGTGCGGTGATGGAGGAGCTCATGGGCGAGGAGCACCGCGAAATCCTCCAGGCCATCCGCGGCGCGGACCATTACCAAACCCTGTGGGAGCGCGAACCCGCATGACGCACGTCATCGACCTTCGCAGCGACACGGTCAGCAAGCCTTCAGAAGAGATGCGCAAGGTGATGGCCGGCGCGGAGGTCGGGGACGATGTCTTCGGCGACGACCCCACGGTCAACCGGCTCGAAGCGATGGCCGCCGAGCGGCTGGGCAAGGAAGCCGCGGTCTACGTGCCGAGCGGCACAATGGCGAACCTGCTGGGCCTGCTCGTGAATACGCGTCCGGGCGACGAGGTGCTCCTGGGCGACCAAAGCCACATCTTCAACTACGAGGGCGCGGGGAGCGCACGCATCGCGAATGTGCAGGCGCATGCACTTCGCAACCGCGAAGACGGCACACTCGACCCGGCCGAGGTACGGGCTGCGATTCGCGACCCGAACATCCACACGCCGAAGGACGCGCTGCTCTGCATCGAGACCACACACAACCGCTGTGGTGGCGCAGCCCTGCCCGTCGAGGCGATCGACGAGCTCGCCGGCATCGCCCACGACAGCGGCCTCCGGGTGCACCTCGATGGCGCCCGCATCTTCAATGCAGAGGTCGCGCTTGGTGTACCCGCCGCGAGGCTCGCGAGGGAGGCCGATACCGTCTCGTTCTGCTTGTCGAAGGGACTTGGCGCGCCGGTCGGATCGCTGCTCTGCGGTGAACGGGATGTGGTCGCTGCCGCGCGTCGCTTCCGAAAGATGCTGGGCGGGGGCATGCGCCAGGCCGGCGTCCTCGCCGCAGCCGGGATCTACGCGCTCGAGCAGAACGTTGCGCGGCTGAGCGAAGACCACACGAACGCCAAGCGGCTGGCGGACGGCCTACGCCGTTACCCGGCCTTCGCCCCCAACGACCCGCAGACTAACATCGTGATCGTGGACATCGTCGAAGGGACGCTGGAGGGCTGGTTGGCGGCCTTTCAGCAGGCCGGCGTGCTCGCTGTGGGTTTTGGTCCGCAGCGCATGCGGATGGTCACACATATCAACATCACCAGCGCCGGCATCGACGAGGCGCTCGACCGCATTGAGCGGCTAGTGGGAGTTACCGCAGCTTGATCCGTCGTCCTCTTCGCACCATCACGTTCGGGGCCATCGCGGCCACGACTCTTCTCGTTGCGGCCGCCTGTGGCGGCACCGAAACGATCGACCGGGCCGACAAGGTCTTCGAGGCTCCGCCGTGGCAGGGCGAGGAGTCGTACGTCTATGAGCTCACGCGCGGTGACGACCATTACGGCGCCTGCACGCTCCTAACCGAGCCAGAAGTCGAACCGGGCAGGACGCGGCTCAGCCGGATTTGTGGTGAAGGCCAGAAGCGCGACGAGGGGACGGTCCTGGTGGATTCCCAGACGCTGGAGCCCTTCCTGGCCGAACGCGTCATCGCTGACGGCGAGAAGGACCGGCTCACGACCTACACGAACACCTATAACGCGACGGAAGTTCTTTTCGAGGCCGACACCAACGGGAAGGTGAACGACACCACGCGTGAGCTTCCGGAGCCGACCGATGAGATGCCCAACCCGGGCTGGTACGAAGACGAATCGCTGCTCTGGCTCGCCCGTGGAATCCCGCTACGGGCGGGGTTCGAAGGAACCTACGCACACGTCATCAACGCCGGCCTGCCGCGCATCCTGGAGGTCGACATCGAGGTCCGCGGGCCCGAGAAGGTGGAAGCCGGAGACCAGGAGTTCGAGGCGTGGCTCGTGCGCTTCGACCGTGACGGAAGCGTGTACCGGGTGTGGGTCGAAACAGCGGATCTCCACCGCGTGGTTCGAGCGCAGATCGAGGACGTGATCTATGAACTGCAGCCATCCCAGGCATCGAACACGCGATAGGGAATTTCATTCTGAAATATCTCAAGGCGACAACTTCTGCAATCCAGGAGCCGCGCGGGGCGACTCTGTGGTACTGTTAGGTTGCAAGAATTCCGAGCGTTCTCACGCGGGGGTCGCAACCTTGGACAACGCTCCCGCCCACAATCGAACCTAGTCTAAGCACAAAACGACCAAACTATGGCGGCGGTCGAGAAGTTCACGACCTTATGTCAGCGACCTCTCGAAATTGCTTGACACCGCTTCGCCGCCTCCCGAAGATGCTGCAACCTGCCCCAAGCGAACGGAGTCTGAGAGAGCAATGTCATTCGTCTTCGTGATTAGCCGTGAACCTCGCATGCGGACGAGGGTCACTGAATACCTGCGGGATCGCGGCTATGACACCGGGACGGCTCCGAACTACGACGAGGCCATGGACATCCTTTCCGAGTACCGTCCGGACGCGCTGGTGGTCGATGTGCAGGGTCTGCCGCGGGGCGAGGACGGCGCCACGTTCTCGAACTTCAACCAGTGGATGGCGAACACCTACGAGGTGAACCCACCAACGGCGGTCTACCTGCTGCACAAGGGGGCGCGGCGCCCGCACTTCAAGATCGAGGGTGCGGTCATCAAGAAGCCCTTCCCGATCGAGGCGCTTGGGGAGGCGCTCCGCGAGCGGCTGGGCCATCCACGACGCGAAGGCTCGGGCCCAGGACTCGACCTCGACCTGGCAACCAACACGCTCCGCAGCGTGAACGGCGAGACGCACCTCACGCATATCGAGGCGACGCTCCTGGCCTACCTGATGGAGCACGAAGGCGAGATCTTGCATCCCCACGCACTCCTGACCGATGTGTGGCAGTACCACGACACCGCCGGTGCGAGCACGCTGGTGCGCGCCCATGTGAGCAACCTTCGCAAGAAGCTGCGCGAAGTCCACGGCAGCGCGGACCAGATCCAGACCATCCGCGGCAGGGGCTACCGCTTCACGGCATAGCGCGCATTCCCCGCTGCTAGACTGGGACGCGAAGGAGTGCGACATGGCACAGCTCGCGACCAGCAACCAGCCCTTCGCGCCGCGGCGAATGACGTAGGGGGAATTCCTGGCGGAAAGCTGCGGCGAACATGCCGAGTGGGTCGGCGGCGAGGTCGTGCCAATGTCACCAGTTAGCCGCCACCACCAGAAACTCTCACGATTCCTGATGCATCCGTTGCTCGAGTTCCTGGAGCGGCACCCGGTGGGTGAGCTGTTTTATGCGCCGTTGAACATGCGTCTCCCCGCTCAAGACCGGGGGCGCTCGCCGGATCGCTGTTCCTTCGAACGGACCACCTGGACCGCCTGCGCGACACGTACCTCGACGGTCCCGCCGGCCTGGTCATCGAGGTGGTGAGTCCCGGTACGGGCCAGGTCGGCCGCGGGCAGAAGTACTACGAATGCGAAGCTGCCGGCATCCCGGAATACTGGTTGCTCGACCCTCACCGCAAGGTCGCGAAGTTCTACCGGCTCAGTGACGACGGTGTGTACCAGGCGGTTGCGCTCGATGATGACGTGTTCCGGAGCGAGGTGATCGAGGGACTGTGGCTGCGCGTCGATTGGCTGTGGGGAGCGCCCACCGGTGGGAGATGTCATTCGCGAACCGGGCATCTGAACGAACGACGGCCGCCGGGGTCTTCCCCGGCGGCCGTTTCGTTGTGCAGTGAGCGCCCGGACTACCGGGCAGGGGCGAACATCGGCAACGCGATGCCGGACTCCTGGTCTTCCCACTGGACCTTCACACGCATGCCGATCTTGACGTCATTCACGGGGTCAGCGACACCGACGATGTTCGTGAGGATGCGGAACCCCTCGTCGAGATCCACGTATGCAACCGCGTAGGGGCCGAGGTCCTTGAACGCGGGATGGCGGTTCAGCCGGACGACGCTGTAGCTATAGACGGTGCCTTCGCCCTTAGATTCGCGCCATTCGAGGTCACGCGACCCGGTGTAGGGTGAGTGGCGGCGCGGGAAGAAGATGACATCGTTCGTTTTCGGGTCGACCTGGTACATGAGCTTGTGCTCGCGGGTCGCATCCCAGAAGGGCTGAGTGTCGGGTTCGGGGAACCGTGGTTGAGGTCGAGACATGGTCAGTCCCTCGCGAGAATGATGGTGCCACCGGTGTGGCTGGTGGCGAGCATGCCGCCGTTGCCGTGCGCGACCGCGAGCTTCGCGCCCTCGCGCTGGGAAGTCGACTCGCCGCGAAGCTGGCGCGCCGCCTCGAGCAGCAGGAAGATGCCGCGCATTCCGGGGTGGTTCGAGCTCAGTCCGCCGCCGTCGGTGTTGAGCGCCGGGCCAGTGGGGCTGTCGAAGCGCAGGCCGTGCTCTGTGACGAATGCACCACCTTCGCCCTTCTTGCAGAAGCCGAGGTCTTCGAGCATCACCATGACGGTGATCGTGAACGAGTCGTAGATCATGGCGATGTCGATTTCGTCCGGGCGGATGCCGGCTTCGCCGAAGGCGACGGGAGCGGACTGCGCGCCGGCGCTCACGGTGATGTCGCCACCGTTTTCGGAGTACTTGGTCGCTTCGCCGGCACCGATGATCCAGACCGGTGGCTTCTTCGTGTCACGCACGACTTCCGGTGAGGCGATCACCACGGCGCCACCACCATCGGAGACCATGCAGCAGTCGAGCAAATGGAGCGGGTCGGCGACCATGCGCGAATTCACCACATCGTCCGTGGTGATCTCGCGGATGTCCTGGTAGAGCAGGTCGGTCATCGCCTGGACGGCTTCCGGGTTACGCATCGCATGGGCGCGCGTGGCGACCGCGATGCGAGCGAGCTGCTCGCTCGTCGTGCCGTACTGGTGCATGTGCCGGTGGGCCACCATCGCGTAATTCGAGATGAGGGTCATGCCCCACGGGGCCTGCATGTTGTCGATCGGACTTGGTGCGCCAACACCACCAACGCCACCGGTACCGATTGCGCGGGCATCACTGTGCGCGGTCGAACCGTAGGTCAGCAGGGCCACCTTGCACTTGCCGGCGGCGATGTCGCGCTTTGCGTGGGCGGCGTGAAACTCATACGAGCTGCCGCCAACCGCGGTGGTGTCGATGACGTTCGGCTTGAACCCGAAGTATTCGGAAAGGCTGAGCCCCGACATGCCGGGGCCATCCTGGGCGTCGTACAAGCCGTCGACGTCTTTCCACGAGAGGCCGGCGTCTTCGAGCGCGCGTTCTGCGCATTCGGCTTTGATCTGGAGTGGGGTTATCCCCGGCGCCTTGCGCTTGGGGTACTCATAGATGCCGACGATTGCGGCATCGCGGGTTTGCGAAACCATCCGATGTGAACTCCCTGGCAGTTCAGTGCTGCGCGACTTGGTAGCGCCGCTCAGGACTCTACGGATGGGACGAAAGTGCGTCAAACGGCGGCTCGATTGACTCGCAGGCGAGCTACCGTTAGCGTCCCCGCGTGGAACTGCCGATTGTGGCGGTGGCGTGGCTGTTTGCATTCACCTGCGTGGCGCTCTGGGGGGCCCCGGGCTGGCTGCCTGCAGCGATCCTGCTACTGGCGACTCCGGTACCAGCGCTACGCTGGGGCCGCCGAGCGGCCGTCCTGATGCTCGTGGCGGCACTGGTCGCGCTAACGGGCGGGCTTCGCTACGAGGCCTGGGCCGAGCGGCAACCACCATCCCTCACACGGTACGTGGGCACGGACGTGGCGATCGAAGGGACGATCACCTCCGAGCCCGACCCGGGGAGGGTCACGGTCCGTTACCGCCTGGACGCGAATGCGCTGCTCACCCCGGACGGCACCGTGCCGGTCGACGGCGCCGTACTCATCACGGTCGGGGAATATGTCGAGTATCGACCCGGCGACCGGCTTCGGGTAACCGGCGAGGTCGAGGACCCGCCCGTTCTCGACGATTTCGACTACCGGGGGTACCTGGCACGACAGGGGATCGTCGGAACGATGCTCTTCCCCGATGTCGAGATTCTCGGCGAGGGCGGAGCCTGGTCATATAACCGGCAGATTACCCACGTTCGCCTCGCGCTCGAGGACGCACTCCAGCGCTCCCTCCCCGAGCCCGAGGCGTCGCTCGGCGCCGGCATCGCCTTCGGACGTGACCATTCGCTCCCTGACGGCCTGTACGACGATTTTCGCACTTCGGGGCTGGCGCACATCATCGCCGTCTCCGGGTCGAACGTGGCGCTGGTCACAGCGCTGGTGTTCCTCGTGAGTGTGCGATTCATGCGGCGTCACTACGCCATCGCCCCGGCTGCCGTGACGCTCGGTGCGTACGTCGCGGTGGCTGGCGCGTCTGCGAGCGTCCTGCGCGCGGGCCTCATGGCGGTGATCTTCCTGGGCGGCCTCTGGCTGGGGCGGCAACAGAGCGCCCTCGCCGCCCTCGGAGGTGCTGCCATCCTGATGACGTTCGTCCAGCCAGCGACGGCACACGACGTGGGCTTCCAGCTCTCCTTCGCGGCCACAGCCGGGCTCATCGTGTTCGCACCATGGTTGCGGTTCGCCATGGATCATGCATTGGAGCGCGCCCGCATCCGGGGTTACGTCCCGGATATCGCCGTCCAGACGGCCGCGCTGTCGCTCGCTGCCACGTTCGCCACGCTGCCGATTACCTGGACGACGTTCGGGCGGGTCTCGGTTGTGGGTGTGGTCACGAACATCATCGTTGAACCGCTCTTCATGGTGGCGTTCTGGCTCAGCATCGCGGCGGCGGTGGCGGGTGCAGCGTGGGCGCCAGCGGGCTGGGTGGTGGGGCTGGCGGCCTACTATCCGCTGGCGTTCATCGCGTGGCTTGCATCAGCTTCGGCTTCGCTCCCCGGCGCGGCGGTGAATGTCCCGACTGGCTCGGGGGAGGAGGCTCTCGCGGTGTACGTGGCCCTTGGGGCGGCTGCGTGGCCGGCCTATCGCTACCTCGTTCCCCACGAGCCACGACCCGACCCATCGCCACGGATGCGAACGGTCCGCCGTACTGTGCTCGCGGGCGGGGCAGGTGCGCTCGCAGTGGTGGTACTGCCAGTCAGCCTGCTCCCGCTCCGGGGGCAAGGGGAGCTCCGCGTGGATGTGCTCGATGTGGGGCAAGGCGACGCGATCCTCCTGACCACCCCACACGGCCGCCAGGTCCTTGTCGACGGCGGCCCGAGCGGCATTGAACTCGCGCGGCAACTTGGCGCCGTACTCCCGCACTGGGACCGGACGCTCGATTTGGTGGTGCTGACGCATCCACAGCAGGACCACCTCGCGGGCTTCGTCGAGGTGTTTCGCCGTTACGACGTCTACGGTGTGGTCGAAACCGGCATGACCAATACGAGCGCCACCTTCGCGCTGTTCGAAGGCGAGGCTGCGCCGCGGCAGTCGAAGTTGCGCGGCGATTCCTGGGAACTCGACGGCGTGCGGTTCGAGGTGCTCTGGCCGACAACCAGTGAACAGCCAAAGCAGCTCAACAACGCTTCGCTCGTGCTCCGGGTGACATACGACGGCGTGGTGCTCCTGCTGACCGGCGACATCGAGGCGGCCGCGCAGCAAGAACTTCTGGCAACTACAGACGTTCGTGCCCACATTTTGAAAGTGCCGCATCACGGTTCGAAGACCAGTGATGCGTCGTTCTTCGCCGCGGTAGACCCGGCGGTCGCCCTGATTTCGGTCGGCGCGGACAACCGGTTCGGACACCCTCACGAAGAGACGATCGCGGCGTTGGCGGGGATCCGGGTGTATCGCACTGACCTCGCAGGCCGCGTCACGCTGCACGTGAGCGATGGGCAGGTCCGGGTGCGTGGCGCGCGGTAGGGCGGCGTTGCACTAGCGGTAGTGCGATGCCAGAGTGCGCCA
>JALOAP010000339.1 GCA_023228745.1 Dehalococcoidia bacterium
AGGGTACATCACGGATGGGGCGGTGGATCGAGGACAGAGGGCGCGGACATTACGAAGTACACCAGGGACACCGGGAAGTATGACGCAGACGTTTTCCTGTACGGCCATACTCACAAGTTGCAGCATTACAGCGTTCCGGTGATCGGGACTAATGGGAAGAAACTTGTGGCGCGTGATAGGTATATCGTAATCTGCGGGACATGGCTTAAAACCCTTTCGGATACCACGGACGCGACGTATTCAGAAGAGGCCGGATTTCCTCCCATTCACGTTGGTTCGCCTATCATTCACATTAAGCCGGTAGACACCGGGACCAGGATCACGGTAACGACTTGATTGCTCAAACCATACAATTGTATGGCAGGGGCAAACAATACAAGTAATTGTATAAATAAGTACAGTAAAAGGATTAACCGGAATGTACTGGTTCACATCGGATCAGCATTTTAACCATTCAAACATAATTACCAAATTTGTATTCAGGAGATTTTCTTGTTCAGCGGAAATGAACAGAGCAATTATCGAACGGCACAATTCCAGGGTAAAGCCAGGGGATATTGTTTTTCATTTGGGAGATTTCAAGATTTCGTCCGATGGGCCTACATCGAAAGAATTGTTTTCCATGCTGAACGGTCATCACGTTCACATTAAAGGCAACCACGATAAGAACAACGGTAGCAACACCCCGCTTAAATACTGCATCATTGAAGCGTTCGGAATGAATATCGTACTTACTCACAAGCCCGAAGATGCAGAGGTTTACATGGCAGGGGGCGGAATTGATATGGCCTTTGTCGGCCACGTACATGAAAAATGGAAGTTTAACGGTAAGATGATTAATGTTGGCGTGGATCAGTGGGACTATTACCCGGTGGACATTAAGCAAATCATGAAGGCTTACAAGAAATGGAGATTGTGGTAAATTTCACTTCTCATGCAGTAAAATTCACTACGGTTTGAAAATGGGACTAAAAGACCAGCATATTTTGACATTTGCGGGTAGAATTAAACCGGATAGTGAAATACAGGACGGTGTTCACGAATAATGAACAACCCCGCCGAGTGAACAAGCGGGGCTTTCATTTAGTCCGGAATTATGATACGTACTGCGGAAGCGGCATGATAATGGAAAGGCGTTCTTCGTTTCCCATGACCAGGGGAGAATTAAGTTCGTCTCCGTTTTCCTGCCGCTCGAATTTTATTTTTCCGTCAAAGTAGAAGTCCTCCAAGTGTTTCATCCGGAATTTCCGCTTTTGTTCCCGGTACAGATGATAGACGAAATCATCGAAGGATGGCCAGTCCTTCCGGGAATGGCCGTAAAATTCTCCGATCCCATTGGCGGCAGGCCTGTATGACAGAATCCTCCATATATCGGGGAAAGATGAGTTTTCCTTGCCGCGAAGGATTATCTGCTTATTATTAGCCGAAACCACCGTGTAATTACCGTCCGGAAGCATATATTCTTCCTGGTTCGGTAATTCGTCATAATTCGGACAATAGACATTTGCCCGGTAACCATCAGTTGAAAAGAAAATACCGTCCTGAATGTGGATCGTCCTGAAAATATCCTGCCGCATTTTCTCTTTGCAGGTCGCCTTTTCCAACCACCGGAGCGCGTCAAAATGATTTCCGAGAATGGGATTATGCTTCTGGCCTCTTTCGATAACATACGTCTTTTCCATCTTAAAAACTCCTTTCATTGATTTTGTGTTTATCCCCTTGCTTGACTAATCCGGCAAGGGGAAGGGTTTAAGCAAGCTCACTCCCCGGCTTTGGTGAGGAAGTCCCGGACAAGCCTTTCCGCCTCATAGTGCCATTTTCCGATATTTGTTTCTGATGCTGCCGTAAGTGCTTTAAGGGCAGCTTCCATGACCGTTATCCCCTCCTCCCACATATTCACGCACTTGACGATGTGGGCGGCGTTCTGCTCGGCATTGTGCCAAGGGGCCATTTCTCCCCCGGTAATCATGCCGCATCCGTATTTAGGACACATGGCAACGATATTACCGTTCCTGTAAATTTCGTTATGATTCGCTTCCCAGGGTGTTTCCGTGTGCTTTCTCTCGCTCATCTGGTGGCCTCCTTTCCTATTTCCCGGTGGCTTTGGTGTCGTTACTGCTGAAATGTTCGCTGATTATCTTGATTAACTTATCGTTCATGGTTACATTTTCCTCGACCGCCTCCAATTTGATTTTTTTGTGGAGATCGGTAGGAATGTTGCGGATGACGATGTTTTTCATGGGTTAGACCTCCTTAGTTTCCGTCAAATTCCGGGGCAAGTATTCCGTATCCGCCCCAATCACGGTGTATTTCAAGGTTATTTTCCCGGACATATTTATCGTCTATTTTCAGAGCATACCCACGGGGATCACCATTAACGAAAACCGGAATGCCCTGCGCCCTGAAATTCAAAACCTTATCCAGAGACTTAAGGATTTTATCTTCCCAATCTTCCGGCACGTTCCCCGTGTTGCATTCTTCCTCCGCAAGCCGATGCGCCCTTACTTCAAGCCGGTGGACTGATTTGGCAAGCCCTACCGGGCTGATAGAGGAATCATCCGGGAAGAAAATGCGCCGGAGATTAAACCCGTGCCGAAGTATTTGCTCTTTCATTCTGTCGCGCTTATTCATGGCCTTACCCCTTTCCGATTTCATTCGCGCATGTTTCGCAGTAGTAATCCTGAAACGGCTTCCCGTCTAAATCGGCGTATCCCGTTAGTGAACTACTTTTCTTGTTACAGTGCACACAAGTGAAGTAAAATTCTGGTTTAGGTGGATTTATGGGTATTATCTTCATTTTTCCCCGCTCCTTTCTTTGGGTTAGGTGGTTAGACAGTCTAATCGCGGTATCCGCATGCGTAATCATAGCCCGATTGATATTTCCGTTCGGCGGCAGCTGTCTCGCATATATCCTTTAAGCATTCTTCACAAACCCATGTTTTCTTATCCATCCATGATGCTTTGATTTTTTCTACAGCAGGTCGTTTTTCGCCGCATTCCTCTAAGTGTATTTGACAGTATCTCATCTCTCCCCGTCCTTTCGTGAGGTTAGTTAATTGCGTAAGAAGGATAAACGACTTAGCCATTTTTCCCTACCTCCTGATTTATTTAGTCCCTCATTCAATCCCCGGATAGCTCAGGGGATTGGGGAAGGGCTAAACCGTTCCGTACTCATGCTCAGAGTTAAGCCATTCCTCATATACCTGATATAAGTATTCCTTCGCCCCGTTTCTGTCACGCCCGGAAATCTTCATATTGAATCCGAATTGCAGGGAAGGCCGAACGGTAATCTTATGCTCCGTCCATCCGTCATATCCTCCCATTCCATCCATGTGGTGAAAGTGGAAGAAAAGAACAATCTTTTCCGAGGTGGATGCGGCAAGGTCGATTACCGTTCCCTTGTCAATGTCAATCCCACTTCCGGACGGCCCGTTTTCGGCAATCTCCATTAATCTTTCGGTGTGTTTGTCAAACCATTCCTTATTGCCTGATTTGTCGCAGTTTTCACGGGCATTAATCAATGTCGCAATTTCCTGATAGAGTTTTCTTTTCATCCTTCCGCCCTCCATTCTGTATTTGTTATTTGTATTATCGGCTTCATTTGTGATTAACTTAACAGATATAAGATAAATGTCAAGTATTTTTTTCATTATTTTTAAATTATTTTCAAGCACAAGATGTTGTGGTGGACATGAAAATAAACCACAATATATTGTAAATAATGCTTGCAGGTAGAACGATTGTTCGATATAATATTTGCAGAGATGAAGGATATTTATTCAATCATAGTGGACCGAATTGAACGGCAAGACAGGCAATTTGAACGGCATGGAGTTATGGAGGAATCTTTTTCCGACAGGCTCATTGAATGTCCGTCTTGCGGTGAATCGTTATTCATTTCACAGATTTCGAAGGATCATTGTCCCGCTTGCGGACATCTGGTCTAAACAATCCGGTGCGCTGACAATCCCATCCCGGCGCACTAATCGCCCTGGTTGCTGGCAATAATTCCAGGGGTAATAGGTAAAACGGGAGCCTTTGACATTGCCCTGTCTGATAGTGAGACAGGGCGCATTTAAAGCGATTGCACGGCGGTCCCGACAATACCGGATTGATAGGATCACAAGATCATAGCCAGAACCATCCCAAATCCAACT
>JALOAP010000341.1 GCA_023228745.1 Dehalococcoidia bacterium
CAGTATGGACTCAATCGAAATGTCTTCGTTGAAGATATTCTTGTTTTCAACCGCATTTAGACCGGCATTTGCTGCTGCGCCTACGAAAATACCCGCTGGACCGAGAGCGATAGTCAGCGCCCCCCCCGACAATCGCTCCAACTACATTTTTATCTAGAGGTTGATTGTTAACTGCATTTGAAAAAATTTGCCCAACCCCTGACGCCACACCAGATACAATTGCCAAAACTCCAATTGGACCCGTTGCAGAAACAGCTAACAGCGTTGCAAGTAATGCTCCTGCTAAAATATAGTTTGTTAGCTTTTCTGACAGATATCCGGTTATGTCTGTAAACATTACTGGATTGTTTGCACAATAAGCATACATGTTGGTGGAGAGAATATCGCCGGTTTGACCTAGCAACCCATCGCTGCTGATGAATCTGCCAATGATAGGATCATAGTATCTGCTGTTCAGGTAATATAACCCAATCTCCTGATCATAGCGATAGCCTTTATATGTATAAGGATTGAATGTGGACAGAATACCGTCTGTACCATCAAAGACGATGGTGCGATTGCCAAATGCATCATAGCGATATTCAACCAAGATCGCTCCCTGATCATCCACAATCATCGTGATGTCGCCCTGTTGGTTCCGAATATAGAAATAATCAGCTCCCTCAAAACCGTCACCGATGTATAAATCTCCAGTGAAACCAATGAGTGTTCCATCATAGTCATAATGGAATAAAAGTCCGTATGTCCCGTTTGTTTCATAGATGACTTTGTTGCCCAACAACTCATATATTACTTGATTCTGCAGCACCCATGTATGTGAACTGACAGAATAATTGTAATATGATTTCATCGTGCGATTTCCTTGGTCGTTGTATTGATACTCGATTTTCTTTGTGGGATCATCAATTGGAGCAAACTTAATAGTGCTGAGTTGACGACCGTCCCATTCAAGATAGGCAATGGCATAATTAATTCCATTGTACTTAAAGTTGGTTATTTGGGTTGGATTTCCCTGGGAGTCGTAGGTCATCACGTGATTTGTGGTAACCCCATTTTCTATTGTAGCATAAGATGTCAACTGATCCAACCACTCTTCATCATAAACATATGTCGAATAGTTGGTGCTGATTCCTGGCTCTGAATGAATTGAGCCAATTGAAAAGCGCGCTGTGAAAGTACAATTGATCCCGCCTCCGGTTTCCACTTGATAGGTGACTGAATAGTAGCCTTTACGATATCGATCAAAGTTTGACGAGATGATTACAGGTGAAACATCATAATACCATATACCTTGAGTTGTCTTTAAATCTATGTTCGGAGATGGCGTTGAGATACCCAACCACACGTTAAAAATGGTATTTTCTATCTCGATACCGTTGTAATAGGGGGTAACAGCGATCACTCCCTCGTTGATGGGCGCAGAAGCTTCGGGAATGATGATTCCATTTTTGCGATACTCGAACGCATAGCGATAGGTCCCCGTGCGATTGCCTCGAGCATCATATTCATAGACGTTGGTGTAACTTGTGCCCGATAACAACCAAACATCTTCTACGACTAATTGGTTAAGTGCATCATATTCATAATAGCTTTCTTGAACAAGTTGTAGATTCCCGCTTACGCGTTTATAAAAAGATTCCCGAATGATATTCCCGAGTGTGTCATACAAATAGCCGTATTTGCTATCGATTACACCATCCTCTTGGATATCAAACGTGACTTCTTGGATTCGAGGACGCGAGAAGGAATAAGTGAATTTCTGTTTAATGTTTAGACTGTTGATTGTGAGGCGGATAGAGGACAGTCGGTGCAAAGCGCTTGATTCATATTCATATTTTTTTGACACTAAGGATCCATTTAGCGTTGAAAAACTGGTTTCTTCGATGTTGGATTGTGGATAATATTCATAAGTCGTGGCACTTGAAAAATCCTCAAACACGAACTTCAGAGTATTGATGTTGCCTTGTTCGTCATATGTGTAGTTAATGGTGTTGCCTGATTCATCCGTGATTTGCGATAATCTTCCATGCAGGTCATATGCATAGTATTCTCTAGAGGTCAATATACCCAAACGGCTTTCGGAGTATACTGCAAGCGCACCTTTTTGATCATATTGATAAGCATAAGTCACAATGTTTGTATTCCCAGAATCATAATAATGGATCTCCGAAACTCTATCTTCGTTATCATAGGAAAACACAATGTAATCTTCATTAGCATAAGTTTGTTGTGATATCTGCACCATTCCATATCCGTTATTCGCTCGGTAAGTATAATTCATTATTTCGGAAGTGTTGACCGATACTTGTGAGATGCGATCATAGTCATCATATGTGATTTCATAAAAATATGTTGGCAATTCGGAATCGTCATATTCCAAACATATTTTTACGATTCGACCGTTGGCATCATATAGATAGGCCGTGTGGGAGAGAAGTGTTTCGCTTTCATTTAGTGCAAGTGTTTCAATGAGATTTCCGCTATCGTCATACGCGTAGGACGAGATGTGACCTCTTGCGTTTTCGATAGAACTCAATAACCCTGTTAAAATATCGGTCGTATAAGAGGTTGTCTGTCCGAACACATCTTCAGTGGAAGCGACATATTGTGAGTCGTGCTCAGATGAGAATGTGGTGGTGGTTTTATAATTCGAGCTGTCGCCAATACGTATCTCCGTGATTTGTCCAAAGTCGTTGTAGACGTAGTTTATGGTTGCATTCGTCCCTTCGAGTGAGAGGATTCTCGTATCATCAGACGTGATCTCTGTTGCTACCCCATTCGCTAAGACTGTACTTGGAATCCGAGTGAATTCATCTGGATATTGGTATGTTCTGGTGATTCCGCCCGACTCACGGATGCCTGTTACTCGACCGAATTCATCGTATTCATAGCGCGTAAAAGTCGTTTCAAAATTGGCCGATATGGCATCAAATTGAACCTTGCCTTCACCTTGAAACTCCAAATAGAGATTGATCTGTGTACACATAGACGATATAGCAACTTCGGCGAATGCATATTGCCAGCCTGATATTGAGGAATCAAACGTTATGTATTGTGAATCCAGAACCTCGCTTGAAGCATCAAGTGTATCAACGCGGATTCGAAAATGACGCGGATAGTTATCGCCTGGCATGATTGAAGTAACAACATTTTCTGCCTTCCCCCAACCGCCTACAGTAAGTATTCCCGGCAAATTCGAAAGATCTAGATATCTGCCAATCTCCGTTTGCGCATAGCGATTCACCGTGCCAGATCCAATGATTCTGATGCCTTGTGACCCGAGAACAGATGAGAGATTTTCACCCGTGAAGGTGTTTGACCAACGCGCCACATTTGAATCACTCATCGCCCAGCCATAAAGAACCAGTCCGTCAGAATCTTGAAATGAAGCGTTTTCAAGCGCATTCAGGCGGTTCATTGTGAACCCCTTACTGATTTGTATTCCATCAAAGTATGCAAATCCGTCATCTTCATTGACGAGTTGGACCGTCACGAGTGTATTGTCATTTTCTATAACAAAAAACATCGCCGTATATCTCCAGACACCATCGTTAGCCACTCGTTGAATTTCGCTGGAATATGATGCGCCGAAAATATCCATATACACATCAATTGTACTCCCCGAATCAAATGTCGCATTTTTCACATATCCCGATAAGGTGTAAGTTCCTGCGTCAAGTACTAATGATTGTTGCGCATGCACCCAACCACCACCTATAGCGCGCAACCGCATCGAATACGCGCCCATCTTCTTATTTGTGGTGGTTCTTTGTGCAGACGAGATAGAAAAACTATCCTTTTCCACACTCCATCCGGCATATGTTTGAGATAAATTGAATTCAAATCCTGGATTAATCAGTGGATTGATGTCTGTTATCTGTGGTCCGGATGCAAGAACCAACTTATGGTTGTTATCATAGTTTGGTGTTCCATCAAGATAGGTATAGATTGCGCCATTGTCCGCAATCGAATTGAACAAATTCAAATATGCATATGACTCGCTATTCCCTCTATCATCGAAAATGCTTGTCGTATGGCCGTAATCATCAAACTTCATCATCACAAAATGATTGTCTTGATCCGTTATCTTCGTGCGTTTTTCTCCGTAAGCATAAGTGAGTTCGGAAACGGTATTTGTGGGGGTGAGATACCA
>JALOAP010000340.1 GCA_023228745.1 Dehalococcoidia bacterium
CTTAACCGGCGTTGCCAGGACCAACCTGTTCAACCGGGGTATATCCAACCCAAGCTTCGCCAGCTGATAGGTTGCAAATAAAAATTGCGCCCGACCTTCCCGCATGTCCTCAATGGCCGCCTCTCGGTCTCGCTTCTTGGTCTCACCGCTAATAAACCGACATTCGTATTTTCCGGTAAAAGAGAATTCAAGCAGAAGCGTTCCCATAAGCTTTTCCAGATGTTCCAGTGAGTGCCCGAGCACCAAAGTAAAATCTCCGGGTTTCTGTTCTCTAAGTACCTGTAAAATCAACCTGTCCCGCAGCGCATTCTCCCGCATCGCCTGATAAAGCTGCTGAACGTTCAGCATTTGTTCCTTCTCTTCCATCTCGCCGCTTGTCTCGTTATATTTGAATTCCGTCTCCATGTGGAAGTCAAAGTCTGTCTCAATAATCTGCACTCTGGGCTTGACGGTCATCAGTCGGGGATCGTCCTGGTCGACCTCATAAACCTTCGGACCGATAATCTGAAACATCGTGTTAATCAGCCCGTCCGAACGGTGTTCGCTGGCCGTTAAACCAAAACGATAATATGCCGGAAATTGGGACAGCACGGATTCAAACATGCGAGCCTTCGCGGCGTCCTTGAACACCAGGTGAGCTTCGTCCACGATGACGCAGCCAAACTTATTGACGACCTCCGTCAAATCCCGCTTGGCAAGCGTCTGAACTGTCGCAAAGGTCATGTGTGTACCTATCTTCATGTTCTCGGCTTGGATAAGTCCGACCATATCACCGGTAAGTTTCAGGCGGGATATCGCCCTGTCCATGCTTTGTTTCAGCAGATCCATCGTGTGGGTAATCCACAGTGTCGGCTGCCGGATGCTCGCGGCGATCGCCATACCCGTCTCGGTATTGTGGGTTACGATATAGTTCTCGGCCACATATAGACTGTCAGCAGCGTCAACAGATATGCATCTGATAGGCATTTCACCGACATAATCAATAGACTTGATAGCACGGTAAGCTTTTTTATAGTGCATTCTCTCCAAATGTTTTGCCTTGTGTTTATCGCTTGTGAACGGAAGAAAATCATATAATTTAAAGTACAACCTGTAAGATGGCAGGCCGGCCCTTTTAACGCCATGATCATTATAAAAGGTTTGCCTTTTTACTATCTTACCGGTCCCTCCAAGACTCTGAACGATATCCAAAATTTCATAAGCCATGCGTTCCGATGTTGTTGTAATATTAAAGTCTGTTTCTTCTACTGAGCCATCAGTATCCATTAGCCCCCGAAGAACAGACAACCTAACATCTGAAGAATTGTAAAGGTATTTACCAGGTATAAATTTCTCGTGCGATTTTTTGTCATATAGTCCGAGGGCCACCATTTCTTTTTTATAATCTGCAGCATCGATCACGCCAAATTCGTTGTATTCATATTGAGACAATTTAACAACTTTACTTATCTTTTCTATGATGTCGATTTCGGCATTTGTTATGTGTAACTCTCTTCCGTTCTTTCCAGAGCCATCTCCAAGCCAAACGCCCAAGAAATAAGGATCAATGACTATATCCCTCGATGCATACTGAACAGGCGAAACTATCGGTATAAACCATTTTTTTCTATTATGCTTTTCACTGGTGCCGCAATAGAGCTTTCCTTTAAGCAATTCTTTGGTTGTTTTTGTAATCCAGTTTCCGGTAGTATTCCTTACACATTGGCTCTGAACAGTCCAAATATGATCCTTGTCGCACAAAATGCTCGTATCGTCACTAAATGTAACTTTGTACGTCGAAAGAACACCTCTGTCATAGATGCCTGTAATCAAGCATGGCTTTCCGTCAGAACCAATAACCTTGTCGCCAACAGATAAGTTTCCAAGCTCAACCCATCCATCGGGTGTGCATATCTTGGTTTTTAAGGGATGCCCTTTCCCCCCTCCGCACGGCATAATCACGCACCCTTGTGTCCAGTTCATCGCCTGTGGAATTGCCGGCTCCTGGTAGTCCCGGAGCATCGGATATCCGGGAAAGTTTATCAAATGACGACGCCACCGCTGATCCCTCATTGCGGGTTCAATATGGTTTTCCTTCAGTATCGTGTACAGCCTCGCATAATACCCACGTGGCAGTATCAGCCATTTCCCGTCCTGCTCATAGAGCCTGATTTCCTTCTGAACTCCCCACAACGGCAGCCCCATCCGACGCTTTTTTTCATACTCCGGGTTGTCCATCGTAAGCTCCGACATAATCTGCTTCCGCAACGCCTCAGGAACGCCACACAATCTAATTTTGCTATCAAGAACCAATTCCACCAGATCCACCTCCTCTTTGGTCTATCTCTCATATCTCTTATGCACCAGCCGATCGTTGTCATAAAAGCCATCAGCCCGACCAATACGATCCCCGCCATCAGCGCCCGCCCGTTCGTGAAATACAGCCTCACAAACGGCGTATCGAACCAACCTACTTCAACCATGGCCCATATCCTCCCGCGTAAACCTCTGCCCGCAGAATACGCATTGTTCGTAACTGTAGGGCATCTCCTTGCAATGGGGACATACTGGCTCGCCGTTTTTGATGATTTTATCAGCCATACCGTTATAGTAATCCGTCCATTGAAGCGGTACTGGTTTACGCCTTCCGCCTATCGGCACTCGGATATACCTCCGGTACAACTCCGCGAGCCTTTGCTTAAAATGCCAGCTCCACCATGTTTTCAGATTCCACATCCAACGATATTTATGATATTTGCACGGTTTATGTTTTTCATATATCTCTTCGCCGGGAAAGCCACCGCAGATACAATGGGGTTTAATACCTTTTCTTGGCTTATAGTAATAGTCTCCGCATCCTGTATATCTTTCCTTCAGACATTTCTCTCTTGCGTCTCTCCAGTTTTCACAATAGCGAAAACACGAACCGCATGTCTTCATCTCAATCCCTCCATAACTCCGCCAAATCCCATCCCTCACCCTTCCGCCTGAGCTCCGGGAAGTCCAACATATTGACCGATCCCCTGACCCCCGAACAGACCGCATCCCTGATCGCCACCCAGGGTATCAGAAAAGCCCGCCGGCAGTCCTTTATCAACCACACTCCGAGAATATATGCGTTCTTCCGTCCCACCAGCTGCACGAACCTGTCCAATCCCTTCCGCTCATTGTCCTCAATACTGCTGTATGCAATTGTGGGCTTCTGCCGGGTCTTAACCTCTACCGCATACCCCCCACCCCGGGGGATAATAACCTTGTCGAACGGCGTCCCGAAGCCCATATTTTCCATCTTGTGGTTCCAAAGCCCGCAGGCCCGGCAGGAGTCCGTCAAAAACCCCTCGCCGTCCTGCCCGCGCTCAACCTGCTTCTTGCCCATCATCGGCCTCCACTACTGCAGGCAGTCCAGTTGACACATAAGGAGCAAAAACTCTCCTATAGCTTTGTTCATGGCTGCCTCGTCGTTCTTTTCAATTGCATCCACTACTGCTCCAGCCGTATCCCTTAAGCGCTTAAAAACCTCTAATGCTTCCACCTATTTCTCCACCTCCCTAACCTGATGCAGATATCCCGTGTCCCTTGCATTCTCATAAGCCTTCTGGCTCCTAAAAACCTTCTTGTCTAACGCCTGGGCGGCAGCCTCTGCCCCCCCCTTTTTTTTGTCGTTAAACAGCCCAACCAGCCACCCTTCTCCCGGGCGGTAAATCCGATATTTTGTCATTACTTTTGTCATTACTCCCACCTGACCTTACTGCCGTTCTCTCCAGCTACAATGGTTATCTGCTGCGGGAACCGTGCTTTCATGTCTCTGTCATGGCTAATGGCCACGATTCTCATATCCGGATATTTGTCGTGAATCGCTCCAAGTGCCATACAATAGGCTTCCGTCCCTTCCTCATCGAGAAAAGGGGGCTCGTCAACAAACATCATGCCAAGCTGCAAACCGACCCTAGAGGCCTTCACCATTGCCAATGCGAAGGATACAGCCAGAGCTGCCCGGACCTTCTGCCCACCTGACCGTGCCAGGTAAGGCAGTTCGCCATTATCAACGTCTATTATCACGATATCCAGTGTGGCTACTTCTTTGGCCTTGTTGCTTTTCAACTGCCGTTCAGTCCTAAATTCCAGCCGCATCCGCCCGCCGGTCATTTGCCCCAGGATCTCGTTTGCCGACGCC
>JALOAP010000342.1 GCA_023228745.1 Dehalococcoidia bacterium
GATAAAGGCTATTTCTTCAGTATGTGCGAGCATCATATGATGCCGTTCTTCGGGACCTACTACTTCGGGTATATCCCGGATCCGAAAGGGTTCTATCTCGGGGCAAGCAAAGTAGGGCGGACTGTTGACTATTTCAGTGCTCGTCTGCAGACGCAGGAGCGTCTCGTGACCGATATTCTTGACCACATTGACGCAGCAGTAAGGCCGTTGGGTTCAATACTGCTCATGTCTGGACGGCATCTCTGTAAGGAGATGCGGGGTCTGCGGAAGTGGAACTCCCCATTCGAAGTGATTGAGGCGCGCGGTATTCTGCTCGAGAACAAAGACGGGTGCAAAGACGAGTTTATTGCCCGATTAGGCAGTCGTCTGTAAGGAGCGACAATGAGGGTGTATATCGCCGGGACTTCAGTTGCGGCACCGAAAGAAAGCAAGGTGCTGCAGCAGTTGTTCAAAGGTTGTCATAAACTACACTCTTATTATCATTCCCGCGAGAAAGGAGGGTTAGAACGGAGATGGTGGCGCATGAATGTAAAGAATAAGGTGCATTTATTCCTCGATTCTGGCGCGTTTTCTGCGTGGACGCAAGGCGTTGCGATTAATCTGGATGACTATATCCAGTTCTGTCTCGAGCATCTTGATATCGTGGATGTTATCGTCAATCTTGATGTCATCCCGGGTCGTCCGTATCAGAAATTGACGTCGGCGGATATTGAGGAGAGTGCGACGCAAGGCTGGGCGAATTACGAGAAAATGCTGGATGCAGGGATCCCGAAGGATAAACTGATTCACATCTTCCATCAAGGAGAGGATATGAAGTGGTTGAAGCGGATGGTCAAAGAGATCCCGTACATCGGTATTAGTCCGGCTAACGACAAAAGTACAGACCAGAAGATGCGATGGCTTGATCATTGCATGCAGTACGTCTGCGACAGTGACGGAATGCCTTTGGTGAAATTCCATGGCTTTGCGGTCACGTCCCTGCGAATGATGCTTCGGTATCCGTGGTACTCTGTGGATAGCACGACGTGGGTCGTCATGTCTCGGAACGGCCAGATTCTCGTACCTCGCAGAAGGGGAGGGGACTGGGTGTACGATGAGGACTCGTGGAAGATTTCTGTCTCGTCTCGAAGCCCAGATAAGAAAGAGGCTGGCCAACATATCGACACGCTGTCTCCGCGTCAGCGTCAAGTTGTTTTGGACTACCTCGAAGAGAAGGGGTATGCTCTCGGGCAGTCTGAGTTCAAGATGATGCCGCAGACGTATAAACCGACCGGGAATGAACGATGGGCTGAGCGCAAGAAACCGACTGACAAGACAGCCCCACGACTGCTTGAGGTGATCGTCGAGCCGGGCGTCATTAACCAGTATCGGTTGCGGGATGAATTGAATATCATCTACTTCCAGGATCTTGAGAAGACGCTCCCCGTATGGCCGTGGCCTTACAAACCGAAAGGTGTGCAGGGGTTCTCGTTGTGAAATGAAATTGTATCTGGCAGGCAACTTTCCTCAGATGGATCATGTTGCGAGGGAGTTCTCTATGATGAAGTGGTGTCTTGGGAGAAGCGTGGATTATAACCGGCTCTTGACCTACTACTATCTGTCTCCGTCCACGGTTAATGTCATCGCTGCTGCCAGACAAGTGAAGGAGGAACAATGAAGATCTACTTCGCCGCACAGATAGCCCCTGACACCACTCAAATCCCCACTTTAAGAAGATGTCCAGGTCTGGGTGGACTAAATATCCTTCTCGCATACTACCACAAAGCAGGCGGGTATTTGAACGGTGCAGAGGTTAGAGAGGTGATCTTATGAAGATTTACCTGGCCTCTGCTGCTCCCGGGAATGAGAGTGTTCGCCCAGAAGGGATGCTGTGTATTAAGCATCGTTTGTTGAGCTACTACCCGATCATCAAAAAAGAACTTGAATGCGACAAGGTCTTTGCGGTAATCAGGCGCCTCAACAAGAGATATAATAGGAGAGTCAAGAATGAAGGTAAATAAGGTTGAACTCCAGACCGCTCTGGAGAAAGTCAAGCCCGGTCTTGCCAACAAAGAATTCATCGAGCAGAGTACGAGTTTTACATTCGTTGGTGACCGTGTAGTCACGTACAATGACGAGATCAGTATTTCTCATCCAGTGAAAGGCCTAAATGTTACGGGAGCAATCAAGGCGCAGGCGCTGTATGCGTTCCTGAGCAAGGTGGACAAGGATGAGATTGACATCGATTGGGAGGACAAACAAGTTCTGATCAAGGCAGGACGGGCGAAAGCCGGGTTCATATTTGAGCATGAGGTCAAACTCCCAATCAAAGAAGAGATCGGAGAGATTGCGGACTGGGTCCCCTTACCAGAAGGGTTCGTAGATGCTTTGAAGTTCTGCTATCCCTGTGCATCACGGGATATGAGTCGACCGATCATCACCTGCGTGCATGTATCAGGACGGACAATTGAGGCGTCCGACACGTATCAGATCATCAAGTTCGATCTCGCGGATGAAGTTCCCGCAGAGTCATTCCTCATTCCGGCCTATTCGGTCAAGGAACTGGTCAAGTATCCTATCAAGGAGATGTCTCGTAATAACAGTTGGGTGCATTTCCGGACAGAGGATGGCACTGTGTTCTCCAGTCGTTTGATCGAGGGGGAGTTCCCGGATACTGCTCGGTTCTTCGACGTGGCCGGTGTCCCATTCACTTTCCCTGATAAGATTGTGGATGGCCTGCAGCGAGCAGAGATTTTCACCAGGAATGACCTGGGGTCACATGAGATTCCTACGATTGCCATTCGTCTGGGCGGCGGGCGTATCGTCCTGAAGTCGAAGAACGATTTCGGATGGTTCAAGGAGCAGGTCAAGGTGTCTGAGTATGAGGGGGATGCGTTCACGTTCCACATAGGCACTGATTTCTTGCTCAAACTGTTTGAGAAGACATATACGTGTATTATCGGCGGGGATCGTATCAAGTTCTCTGGCGACAACTGGTTGCACGTCGTATCCATGCGCGCTGATGAGGAGAAAGGGGGCAAGTAATTGCAAGGCTTTTTCAAGAAGGAGGAACTTCAATCCCCTTCTGTTTCGGAAAAGCGAGGGATGGTTTCGTGTGTATCATGTGGATTGTATAAAGACGCAGTTACTCCCAAGATGGCGCCGTACGGGAAGGGGAAGAAAGGCATCATGGTCATCGGGGATGCTCCGGGTGAAGTTGATGATGTGAAAGGTATCCCATTCCAGGGGAAGACAGAGCGGGTTCTTCGGAAAAAGTATAAGGAACTCGGGATCGACTTGTTTGAAGATTGTATCTGTCTGAATGCGGTTAATTGTCGTCCTGTGGATGGGGGCGGGCAGAATCGGAAACCTACTGACCATGAAATCGCCTGCTGTCGACGCAAGGTTCTTGAGGCCATCAAAACCTTCCGACCGAAAGTGCTCATTTTGCATGGCGTGGTTGCTGTGCAATCCGTTATCAACCCCACGAGGATTGGTTATCAGCAAGGGTTGGCTACCTGGAGGGGTTGGACTATACCCGACCGAGAATCCGGGGCCTGGATTTGTCCTACATTCCATCCGACGTATTTCGTACGGTTGGAGGAAGAGGATGAGTCTGAAGTCATCTGGACGCAAGACCTTCAGCAGGCTTTTGAGAAGGTTGATGAACCATTTCCATTCATTCGGCCCGAGGCGACCTGTGTTGAGATTGCCGATGATATAGAGGGGGTGCTCAAGAGATATGATGTGCCAGGATCATATCTTGCCTTCGATATTGAGGCAACCGGCATCAAGCCATACAACATCGAGGATCATCGGATCGTGAGTATTGCTTTTTGCAATGAGGAGAATCGGGCAGTTGCCATTCCTTTCCCTACGGAGCGGAAGCATCTTCGCCTGCTTAAGAGGCTGTTGGAGAATCCAGAGATCAAGAAGATTGCGGCCAATATGAAGTACGAGGATAACTGGTTGGTGACGTTGCACGGGATTCATACTCATCCATGGGGGTTTGATACGATGCAGGCGGCGCATATTCTCGACAATCGCCCGGGGATCTCTGGGTTGAAGTTTCAAGCGTACGTGCGGTTCGGGACTCCCCCGTATGACGACGAGGTCGCCCCTTACATGCGATCATCGAGCGCTAATACCCCGAACAGGATGG
>JALOAP010000343.1 GCA_023228745.1 Dehalococcoidia bacterium
CGAAGAGTTGACCACAGGAGAAATGGACGCATGGGCCGCCGAATTGGGTATCTAATAATATTTCTTTTCTTCGCTTCCCCTGCTTTCGGGGCGACAAAGTATGTCTCTCCCACGGGTTCGGCTGCGTGGGCGAACTGTAATTCTACGGGTACGCCATGCTCAGTCGCCACGGCAATGAGTAACGCTGCCGCAGGTGATATTGTCTTGTTCATGGACGGGACGTATAACGTGCCTACGTCTGCTAGTTATGAAATTCCATCGTACAACCCAAGCAATAGCGGAACAAGCGAAAATCCAATTACCTTTAAGGCTTTGAATAGACATGACGCTATTTTAAAAGGGCGAGGTGGAACGTCAGGGTCAGGCATTTACCTCCAACCGATGATAGGTGCTTTTGGGAGCGATTATATTGTCTGGGATGGATTTTATGTCTATGCCAGGGACAATGGTGATACAACTAATATTTTTGGCAACTGTCGATTTGATGGATCGACTGGCAGCAAAATAATTAACAGCAGGTTTGTTGGTGGTACTCACTCTTATGGTGGTTCGGCAAACTCTGCGGCTGTTTTTGTGCAGGGTGCAAATTATACTGTAATCGAAAATAATGAAATTACCGGGTACAGAGAAGCATCAAATAATGAAAACAACGCAGCAATATTACTTTATCCATCAAGTTATGTAACTGTTAAAAACAATACTCTCTATGACAATACAGCAGGAATAAACTTAAAAGATGGGGCATCCTACGCAACTGTATCATATAATGATATAAGAAATAACTGCAGGGGTGTTTATTTCGCGAATGCAAACGGGCACAATATTACCGGCCCGGTAGTAGAATATAACTTAATTGCGAATAATGAACGGCAAGGTATATCTGTATCACCAGACGCAACGACAAGTAATTTAGTTATTCGCAATAATATAATTTATCATAACGTCCCTTCTTCTACCGGCGACGCAGAAATGGAGATAAAGCCTGGTGCTGCATCTGTGTATCCAAAAATCTATAATAATATAGTTTATCGTGATTACAAATCAATGCAATTTGATGGCTCGGCAAATAACCTTGCGGAATGTGACCATAACCAATGGAGTACTAATCTATCTATTACTATGCACAAATATCAAACAACTGCAAATTATACCTCTTTGTTGGCATGGCAGAATTCTGGAGAACTGTATGGTAACGAAAACCCAGGCGAAGGATCATTAAACAGTGATCCGCTTTTTGTTAATACATCTGGAACAATGACTGAGCTTGCCGACTTCGCCTTACAAGCTGGGAGTCCCTGCCTTGGCGCAGGGCGTGACAGCGAAGACATGGGGGTGGATATAACTTTGGTCGGAGTTGATGCTGAAGAGCCTCCCCTTGATACCACCCCACCTGTTCGTTCAAACGGTTCTCCCTCCGGCACGATAGAGTACACGACAACGGTTACTCTGTCCTTGAGTACCAATGAAACAGCAACGTGCAAGTGGGACACCAGCAGCGGCACGGCTTATGCGAGCATGACCAATACCTTTACGAACACCAACAGCACTTCTCACAGCCATGCAAGCGTAGCGGTATCCGAAGGGGCAAATATATTCTATGTGCGATGTGAGGATGGTTCTGACAATGAGAATACCAATGACTATTCAATCTCATTTACTGTGGAAGAGGATACACCGCCCCCTTCCCCGGGGACGAACTTTAATATTCTCGGCACTGGCACAACCTCAATCGGAGGCGGCACAGGTAGTTTAACTATACAATGAGAGGTGAAAATTGAAAATATCAACTGTTATAATGATCGTGTCTTTGCTTTTACTTGGAGCTGATACAGCTTTTGCGCGAGATGTCACTTTCGGTTGGACGGCAAGCCCGGTGCCTGAACAAATAGACGGTTATAATTTGTATTCACGGCCTGCTGGAACAACGGACTGGACCATTACCGTGATCAATGGTGGGAATACCAATACTTTCACTCTTCCGGCACTGGAAATAGATGTGAGCTATGAGTTCAACATAACTGCTTGGCGAAATACTTGGGATGGACAGCCGGTTGAATATGCTGAAGGCCCAATGACTGATATGCTGACTCTTCCAGCGATCAGTGACTTGCCGCCTGTTTCTCCTCTGGGTGGATTTCATATTATAAAGGTGGAATGATGAAAAGAGTGATTTTCGTTTTTGTGGCTTTGTTGTTGCTGTCCGGATGCGCCGCTTCGGAAAAAGGAATCTGGGTTACGGACAGCTTTGTTTTCATTGAAGGGAATGTGAGTCCTGAATTCTTGCGGGAAAATACATCTGAAGCACAGGACGTGAAGCCCGACGTGAAGCCCAATATATCAATTATTCCAGGAATCGAGTAGTGCCTGAGCTTGACGACAAGATCTATTACAAGGAGATCAAGTATAAATATGTCACCACTCGTGAAGTGACATATCAGACTTGTATTTTCCCTGAACAAGATATTGAAACCGAGCACGTTATTCTGCGGGTAAATGGTCAGTTGACCCTGAAACTCAGTTATGCGTGGAACGGTGCGAATGTTGTCAAAGATACCAGGACCAACATGCGGGCCAGCGCAATCCATGATGCTCTGGTGCAGTTGATTAAGCTCGGGTTGCTTGACAAGAAATGGAAAATCGAAGTGGATTTTGAATATTATCGTGCTGCACGGCAGGATAAGATGCTATTGCTTCGTGCGATTATTCATATGGCCGGGATTCAAGCGGCTCATTGGGAGGATCCTTCTCCCGGGGTAGAACTGATCGCCCCATGAGCGAGTTCTCTCAAGCGTTTCTCAAAATCAAGAAGAGGAAAAAGAAAATGGAATTTTATGCAAAGATGTTGGAAGCGTTGAAGTTGACCGGGATGAAAGTATACATCGCTGGTATCGGCGGCATCTGCCTCGGTGTGTATTACATAACTGAGGGAGATGTTGAAAAGGGTGTGGAAACTGTTCTTCTTGGCTTTGGTGCTATCGGTGGCCGGGCTGCGTACCAAAAAGGTTTAGACAAAGGATAAGAGGATGCCAAATGGTGGAGGGGGCAATGATAATGGTCGAAGTATCAAGGGACTCGTGGTGCCTATGGGCACTGCTGTAATTGTAACACTGTTTTTTATTACAATGGTTTACAATGTCAGCAACAAAGAGCATGACATTATCTCTCAGATCGAACGGGTTGAAGGGAAAATGATGGGCTTTGATCGGCGCCTGTCTCTTGTAGAGACAGGGCTCGGTCAGTGCAGTTCCGAAAACCGTACTCTTGAAAAAACCCTGATAGAAATTCAGAAAGATATTCTTTACATTCGCAAAGAGATTGAGACGATCAGTCAGGAACGATATAAGCGGCGGAGCGAAGAATGATGCTGATTTGCGGGTTCGATTGCAAACAGTTCCGTGATCTGATTTCCCGGGTTATTTCCAGGTTGGGGGTATACTCCCCGGAGGCCGTGGAACTTCTTATGGGGACCTGCGCGACGGAGAGCGATTTCGGCAGGTATCTGCGACAACTCTTCGGCGGTCCGGGCCGGGGAGTTTTCAGTATGGAACCGGCCACAGATATTGATATCTGGGAAAATTATCTCCAGTATCGGCCGGAGCGGGCCAAGTTATTGACCGAGATCTCCGGCGTGACAGGGCCTTCTGCCTGGGCGTTGGAGACAAACCTGGCGTATCAGATAGGTCAGGCGCGGTACCATTATCTCCGGGTGAGTGACCCTCTGCCGGCCGCTGACGACGTCATGGGGCTGGCGCAGTATTGGAAGCGGTATTACAACACAGCGGCGGGGCGGGGTACGCCGGAAGATTTTTACCGTAAATATCAACTCTACTGTTAAGGAATTTCCATGTTGAGCGTCATTATTCCCTCTCGCAACGAGCAGGGGTATCTGGAGAAAACTATCGAATCGGTGCTGAATGCCGCCGAGGGAGAGATTGAAGTCATCGTTGTTCTCGATGGGTGGTTGCCGGAAAACCCGATCCAGTTTCCGGTGACCGATACAAAACAACTCCGCTGGATCCACAACCCTGAATCGATCGGTCAACGACAGGCCATTAATCAGGCCGCCCGACAAGCCCGCGGTAAATATATCATGAAGCTCGACGCCCACTGCGCCGTCGCCCCCGGCTTCGACGTT
>JALOAP010000344.1 GCA_023228745.1 Dehalococcoidia bacterium
TCTCAAAAAATACTTAAAAATTTAGGCGTTGATGCCGATGAACTCGATAAAGTCGAAAATACTGAGAAGGTTACGGGAAATAATCAAATCCAAAAAATAGGCCGTTTCACTGTGGAGGTTCAATAAAATGCCTTCGTATCTTATCACTGATCCAAATTCAGGAAACAAGCTGAAATTGACCGGCGATTCTCCACCGACTGAGCAGGAGCTTAATGATATTTTTTCTAAGTTTAATACTGAGGCACAGCAGGAACCGGCTGAATCAAGTTCTGATTTATTTAAAGGTGGGGGAAATTTAAAATCCCCATCTGGCGCAACCAGATCATTTGCGGAAGAACCGGAACTTACCTGGAACGAAACAGGAAAACAGGCTATTAAGAGCATTCCTTCGAGCGCAGTAAAGGCAGGGAAAGCTTTTGTTGATACCGGGAGGATGATTTGGAGGGCGGATAAAGCTTTATATAACGCAGTAACTAATCCTTCAAAAACTCTTACTGGACTTAAAGATGTAGATATTGGGGATACCTTTAATAAGATTAAAACCATGGGGAGTTCGGTTTTTGATGAAATGATAGTGAAGAGATATGGAAGTATGAACAACTTCAAAAAGACACTTGCCAGTGATCCTGTAGGAGTGATGTTCGACGTTTCAACTGTTTTAGGTGGTGTAGGTGGAATTACGAGACAAGCAGGAAATATGGGGAACCTTAGTAAAGTCTCAAAAGCAGGTCAAGTTGCTTCAAAGATGGCTGAAATTGCCGACCCTACTCAAATAGCGGCAAAAGCTATATCTGGAACAAGTAAAATAGTTGGATTAGGCGCTAAGGGAATTGACCAGATTATTGACAAAGGCATTGTCAAATCTATCCGGCCAAGCGTTTCCGGTCAAAAAAATTACACTCAAATAAAGCAATACACTGATAAAGCAAGGGATGCTGTTAAAACGATAATGGGGAATAAAGACAATCTTGTTTTTACCACTGAAGCCGGAGAACAAGCAGGAAGGTTGCCGCAAAACTTAAGGGAATTTTCTCAGGCACTCGACCAGACAAAGGGAGGGATATTTAAACAGTACAATAAAATGGCTCAAGACGCGGGCGAAGTGGGGGCAAAAGTTGATCTCAACCCAATAACCAATGAATTAGAAAAAATTATCAGCAATAAAACCTTGAATGATCTCAGACCGGAAGTTGTTGATTATGCAAATTCCCGAATGGTTTCCTTAATGAAGCGTGGTGAGTACACAACAGAAGAAGCACAGGACGCTATTAAAATATTAAACAGTAGTCTTGAGGCTTTTTATAAAAACCCCACCTACGAAACTGCTTCCAAGGCTTATGTTGATTCTTTGATCGCCAACAATTTGAGATCCGGCCTTGACTCAGTAATCGAAAATTTAAAAGGACCCGGCTATCAAGAATTGAAAAACAAATACGGCTCTCTCAAAGCTATTGAAAAAGACGTTAATAGAGCAGCGGTTGTTGATTCCCGAAAAAACATAAAAGGATTGATTGATTTTTCCGATGTTTTTTCTGGCTATCATCTTGTTCAAGGGTTGTTAAGTGTTAATCCCCAAATTATTGGCGCAAGCGTTGCCAGTAAGGGAATAGCTGGGTTATACCGACATTTAAATAATCCTAACCGTATAGTAAAAAGCATGTTTTCTGGTGCTGAAAAAGTAATCAAATCAACGCCGAAAAAGAAAATACCTCTCGGCACGAAAATGGGCACATACCAAGCAGGGAAACTATACGAAGCAGAAGAAAATCAAACCTATTAATTTTTTTAGGCAAGGAGAAAAATAAATGAAAAAAATCTTATTAACTATAATTTTATTTCTATTGTTTTGCGCCCAAGTATTTGCTACTGCCGGGTCAGCAGTGCAAAGCATGGCGACGAGCGCGGATAATAGCTCAATTAAGATAAAACTTGTTTGCACGGGTGATTCTTCAAATGGTTCGCTTCCTTCGGCGCAGGGGATTATTTCAGCGGCCTACATGGCCAAATTAAATTCCAGCACGTATTACCTTTATCAGGTGAGAACATATCCAACACCTGGCGGAACCGCTCCGGACGCGGCTGACGTTACTGTAACTATGGACGGGCAAGACTTGCTCGGCGGTAAAGGGACAAATCTTATCCACGCAACCGCCACTCAGGATACTTTTCCCTATAGCACTTTCATGAGTATGTACAGATATCCAAAAATAACAAATACTTTGACTGTAGGGGTGGCAAATGAAGCAACAGCGTCTTGCAACTACACTATCGAACTTATTTTTGTGAGGTAAAAATGAAAAAATATTTTATTTTTTTTGTTTTAATCTTTTTATTTTTTGGTTTAAACCTTTGGGCTTTTCCGCCAAGTGCGCCACCTCCAACACCAGGGGTAGCCAATGGCGTTGCCTCTCTTGACGGAAGCTCTAAGGTCGTCCAAGACCCAGCCAACGCCACCGCTACGCCGACCGCTTCAAAGATTCCGATTGCAGATGGTTCTGGCAGGCTTAACGATGGCTGGCTCGGAGGCGCAACCGGCAGAATCGGTACCCCCGGGCAGGTCGGTTTTGGTGTTGGCGTATGTCCGTCAGTCAATCTTCCTTCCGGCTTCACCCCGATGGAAGGATACACACAGGTCTACCATCCGAATTATGGAAATTATCAATATTCCGACGGCTCAATAATGGTTTTTGTCCCGAAATTTTATTACCGGATGCACACTTGGGCGACTAATCAGATAACGGCCGCCACCAAAGCCAACCCATGCCAGATAACCCAAGTTGCGCATGGCTACGTTGATGGGGACAAGATTTTTATATGAAACGTTGGCGGAATGACCAATATTAACAATCTGGTTTTTACCGTCACCCGCATAGATGATGACAACTATACTATCGGGGTCGATTCATCCTCCTATGGCGCTTTTACTTCCGGTGGTGATTCTACCAAGGGTTTTGGGACCGGTTTTGATTTTAACCGCACCTTAGTTACCTACGGAAAAAACTCCATTGCAATCAGGGGGACGGAAACCTACGCCACGGAAGCGCTGGCAAATGCTGACGGGTATGCACTCCATCGGGCGTTCTATGATGGCGGTGCTGAGCAAGTAGGCTTCTTTGTTGATAAATATAAATGCAGTAAAAATGCGTCAGGGACGGGGTATATCGCTTCATCAATTCCTAACGCCAAACCCTTGTCATCGGCATCAACTCACAATCCCTTTTCCGACCTCACCGGCGGCGAAAATTACTACTATTCGGCGATTGACTTAGCGCACCGGCGGGACGGCACAAATGGCAATGTCAACGCCTCATCGAGATTTTTTTGTAAATCCCAGTTTATTCAATCCGCCCTGGCTATGTTGTCGCTCGCACATGGGCAGTACAGCCAGACTGATACGTATTGCGCCTGGTATAACGCGACTTATAATTATCCAAAGGGAAATAATAGCAACCTTAAAGACGCCGATGATGCAACCGTCATGTATGCCTCGGATGGATATGGTAATTCGAGCATAACCGGATCGGGGGTGGCATTTTCAAAAACTACACACAATGGACAGGATTGCGGGGTTGCGGATCTCAATGGGGGTGTGTATGAGATATCAATTGGGGTAACGTGTGTAGCAACCTCTCCGGCCATTGAAGCATGGTCACGAGCGGCCGCCAGCGAAATAACAATCACCGGCCATGACCTTGCAAACGGGGATTTTATCCAAATAAATGCCGTTGCTCAAGCCGACTGGGTCAACGCAAAGGATAAAATTTGGCAAATAACTAAGACTGGTGACGACACTTTCACTATCGCTTTTGATTCCAGCGGGTTTGGAACTGCTTACGATGCCGGAACAGACCCGGGCACGATTACAAAGGGCGCGTTCTACGTTGCCAAAAAAGCTACCGCGATGAAAACTTTTACCAATGGCAAGACCGGCGCAACCGACCACTGGGGCGCGACAGGCGTTGCGGCGATGATGGATCCGTTTGCGCCGCCATTTAAAACTGGCTACGCCTATGCCATGCGGATGGGGTCGGGCACAAACCAGGTATTATCACCGGCTACATCCGGGGCGGGTTGGGTGCTAACCGGATTAGGTTCCCCCGTTAGTGGTTCTGGTGTTGACA
>JALOAP010000345.1 GCA_023228745.1 Dehalococcoidia bacterium
CTGAGCGCGCGCAATGTGGTCGCTGCCAGGGTGGTCGGGGTGATGTCCCGGAAGGATCCCCCCTTGCCGGACCGCCCGCGGGGGGTCCTCACATGGTCATAGATGTAGGCTTCCATCGTTCTCTCCAGTTCGTGATTCAGGCAAGGAGCTGCCGGCTGACGATTTCCTTCATGACCTCGTTGGCTCCGCCGAAGATGCGCAGCACGCGCGCATCGGCGTAGGCGCGGGTCACGGGCTGCTCCCACATGTAGCCGTAGCCGCCGTGCAGTTGCACGCAGGCGTCGACGACCTTGCCGAGCAGCTCGGTCAGCTGCTGCTTGGCGATGGCGGCGGTGACGGTGTCCAGCTGACCTCTGGCCTGGCGCTGCGTGCAGTCGTCCAGGAACGTGCGCGCGACGACCGTCTGCGCGTGGAATTCGGCGAGCGTGAAGGACGTGTTCTGGAATTCGGCCAATGCGCGGCCGAACACCTTTCGTTGCTTCACGTAGTCAACCGTCTGGCGCAACACGGACTCAGCGGTCGCGAGGGCCGCAATCGCGATCACCAGGCGTTCGCGCGGCAGCTGGCTCATCAGGTAGCCAAAGCCCTGGTCGACCTCTCCCAGCAGCGCGGCGGACGGGACGCGCACGTCGTCGAAGAAGAGTTCGGCCGTGTCGCAGGCGCGCATGCCCAGCTTCTCCAGATGGCGTCCGCGTCGCACGCCGGGGGTCGAGCCGTCCACCGCGAACAGCGAGACGCCGCGTGCGCCCTTCTCGGGCGAGGTCTTGGCCACGACGATGATCAGGTCGGCGATGCCGCCATTGGTGATGAACGTCTTGGCGCCATTGATGATCCAGTCGCCGCCGGCATCGCGTCGGGCCGTGGTCTTGATCGCCTTCAGGTCGCTGCCGGCGTCCGGCTCGGTCATCGCGATGGCGCCGATCGCCTCACCGCGGGCGAGCCGCGGCAACCACGTGGCGCGCACCGCCTCGCTGCCGTACTGGTGGATGTAGGGCGTGACGATGTCCGAATGCACGATGAAGCTGTAGCAGGGGCCAGAGATGCCCCTGACGGCCAGCTCCTCGATGACGACCGCGGCATGCAGGAAGCTGCCGCCCTGTCCGCCGGCCTCCTCGGGCAGGTCCACGCACAGCAGCCCCTTCTCGCCCGCATCGCGCCACACCTGCGCGGGCATCCCGCCCGCGCGCTCCCACGCTTCGTGGTCCTTGCCGAAACCATCGGCGCAAAGCCGGGCCACCATGTCCCGGTACAAGTCGACGCTCTCCGCGTCCAGTACTCGCGCCGCGGTCGGCTGCATCATGTTGTCTCCTTATCTTTCGATTCCTGTGCGGCCAATGTATTCTTTGATGCGCGAGCTGGTCAACTGACCGGTTCGGTTATTTATGTTGCAATACAGCATTCGATTCACGATCGGAAGACACGCTATGACGAAGCCCTCACCCACCAACACGCCCCTCCTGAGCACGGAAGGGCACGCCGATCGCCCGCGCCGGCCACGCATCGACGCCGAGGTCGAAGCACGGATCCTGGACATCGCCTTCCGGCTTCCCACGCACGGCCAGGACCGTGTGTCGCGCGAGCTGCGCAAGTTGAAGGTGCACGTGTCGGCCTCGGGCGTACGTTACGTCTGGCAGCGTCACAACCTCGAGTCGCTCGAAAAGAGGGTGACCTGGATCGAGACGCGCCTGGGCAAGAACAACGACGTGTGGAGCGAGGAACAGTTGGCAGCGCGCGACCGTGTTCGCAGCGACCGGCAGGCCCGTGCGCTCGGCGCCAGCATGGTTGGCCAGAATGCGGAGGAAGTCCCGCGCAGCATGCACATCCTGGCTGTTGCAGCGCGGCTGTTGCGCGAGCGCGGTTACGAAGCGACTACCTTGCGTGACATCGCCGTCATGGCGCACATCCCTCTGGGCTCAATCTACTACCACTTCCCGACCAAAGAGGAGCTGTTCGCCGCCGTGTACGAGGAGGGAATCGCGAGGCTGGAGCACGCCGTTGGCGACGCGATGGAAGCGGCAACCGATCCGTGGCAGCGACTGGAAACGGCCTGCGCCACGCACCTGGAGCATCTGTGCGGCGGCGACGACTTCACCGCCGTGTCGGTGCCCACGCGTCTGCCGATACTCTCACCGGGCGTGAGACGGCAGGTGGTGCAGCTGAACGAGCGCTACGAGCGCATTTTCTGGAGGCTCATTGACGGCCTGCCCCTCGCGCCAGACATTTCGAAATCCTTGCTGCGCCTGCAGATTTTCGGGGCGCTCAACTGGACGATCGTCTGGTTCAAGCCGGACAAGCTCACCCCGCAGCACATCGCAGCCCACCTAGTACGGGTCATCCGGGATGGCTTGAACCATCCGCCGAAGTCGCGGTCACGCTCGCCTCGCAAGTGAAGCGAAGCGGGGACGGCCCTGCGCCGTCCGCCTTACCTTTTGGGGCCGTGACTTGAGGCTCGCGTGCACGTGGTCCGGGCACTCGGCGTGCTCTTCCGCCATGCCCCTCCCCTGGATCGTGCGCGCGGTCTGGTGACGACATCCGGGGAGCGTCTTTTGTCCAGCGCTGCTTCGGGCACGAACGAGCCCCGCGCAACCATCCACAACCCGCCAGGCGTGCCTTTAAACCAACCGGAAAGCCCCATGATTAGTACTCGCCGAACCTGAGTGCTAAGGATGGTGTTCAAAACCCCGGTCAAGACCGAATGGCGTGAGTGAGGTGCGACGGGAACAATGATGTCATGACCTAACAAGAGCTTGGCCTGCACCTGAGTACGCGACGCACGCGCAAGGCAAGGCGGTGTTGCTCGACGAGATGAACCTGGTGGTGCCGTGGACGCAGTTGCTGTCGCTGATTGCACCGCACACACCCAGAGCCAAGACCGGCAGGTCTCCTTTCTCGCTGGAAACGATGCCTCGCATTTACTTTGTCCAGCAGTGGTTTGGCCTGTCCATGGAAGAAGCCCTGTTCGAGACGGCTCTGTCCCGGGAGTTTGTGGGTCTGGGCAGTGTGAATCGCATCTCTGAGAGGCTCAGCATCCTTCGGTTTCGCCACTTGCTTGAAGAGCACCAACTGGCCGAACAACTCCTAGCCACCGTCAACGCCACGCTCACCGACTCGGGCCTGGTTCACACCGTCGTGGGCACTGCTGCCAACGTCAACTATGTGACGCAGGCCAGTGCGCTGGTCCATGGTGAAGAAACAGACGTGTTCGCCGACGCGGGCTCTCAGGGCGTGACCAAACGGGAAGAAGTCCAAGGCTTCAAAGCCAACTGGCATGTGGTCATGCGACCTAGCAAACGTAAGCGGCCAGTTACGCCACATTGACCCGTGCGTGCCAATGTGCTGATCCGGTCGGGATCAGGCAATCAGGCCGCCGCCGGCGCCCACCGATGCGGCAGCAGTTCGTCGATGCGGTGGTTCGGTTGCTTAAGCAGTCGCTCCAGGACGTCCTTCAGATATGCCCGCGGCTCATGGCCGATCAGGCGCGGACTGCACCAGGCTCATGACCATGGCGGCCCGCTGGCCGGCCAGTACGCTGCCCACGAGCAGCCATGCTTTCCAGCCCAGGGCCCAGGGCCGCATCAGGTTCTCGACGTGGTTGTTGTCGATAGCAACATCGCCGTCGTGCAGGAAGCGTCCCAGGGCGTCCCACCTTCGCAAGCCGTAGTCGATCGCAGCGGCAATGCCCCCGCCGTCGGGCACGCAAGAGCGCTCGCTACGCAGCCAGGCATGCAACTCGTCCCACAGCGGTGCGCTGCGGTGTCGCCGCCACTTCCTGCTCGATACGGTACGGCGTGGCTATGCGCAGCAGGGTCTGTGTCGCCACGGTGCTAGCACCCGCCTTGGTGAGTTCGTCGAACTTGCGGCACGCGTGCGCAAGTCATCCAGCCTCGATGCGGCCATTGAGCTTGAACACCGAGCCATAGCCCGCGTAATCGTCGTAGGTGAGCTTTCCTGACCATCGCCCCAGGAACTCAATGGGGTGTTGCTCAGCTCGTCCCGGCGCGAAGTCGTAGACCACCGCCGGTGTGGGATCGAAGGCCCCTCTCGCATAGGCCCAGACGTAGGCCTTCTTGGTATTGCCCGCGCCAGGGTCGAGCATCGCTACCGGCGTCTCGTCGG
>JALOAP010000346.1 GCA_023228745.1 Dehalococcoidia bacterium
CACCGTCGCCGCGGCCTCGCCACAGACCTCGCAGACGAGCTCCTCGCCGTCGCGCGCGACAAGGGCTACCGCCGCATCCGTGGCCGCCTGCCCGAGGGCAACGAGCCCGCCCTGAGCTTCCTCTCGTCGATCGGCGCCATGGTGCCGCTCCGCAACCCCAACATGACCTTCGAGTTGCCGCTGTAGATGGGCCAACGAAGCCGACCGCAGGACGCGCGTGTCACTCGACCGAACCCCGGACGCCGGGACAACGCGCCGATCCGTAAGCGAAAGCCCTCCAGCGGCATCCCGGATGTCCTGTTTGCATTCGGTGCGGTCGCGTGGACCATGGCCTTCGTCTTCTTCGCAGCTTCGTTCTTCGACGAGGAGGTGACGGCGGGCGACGCTGGCCGGGTGCTGGCCCGCATCTTTGCCGCCGCGCTCTTCATCTCCGGGCTCTTCATCATCCTGCTCGGCGTCGCGCTCCTCCGCGACGACCGTGGCCGCCTCGACCACTACGTCTTTCCCATCTGCCTCGGGATGGTCGTGGGTGCGCTCGAAGCCTATCTCTTCCTGCTGCCCGCGGGGGAATGGCTCTTCGCACCGCTCCTGCTGTTGGTCTTCGCGGTTCGTCCCGTTCGGCGCCTCTTCGGGCGCTGGCTCCGTCCTTCGCCGGCGAGGTAACCGGCGATGTGCAACCCGCTTTCAGCCCGCCGCGCGCTGTTCGCGCCGGCATTCGTTCCGCACGAGGATTCCACGGGAGGTTCCAGGTGAAACCAGCGAGCGTGCTCATCATCGGGTCCGGGCCGATCGTCATCGGGCAGGCCGCTGAGTTCGACTACGCCGGGACGCAGGCCTGCAAGGCCGTGCGCGAGGAGGGGGTGCGCAGCGTCCTCGTCAACTCCAACCCGGCCACGATCATGACCGACCTCGATGTCGCCGATGCGGTGTATATCGAACCGCTCACAGTGCCCGTCCTCGAGCGCATCATTGCACGCGAGCGCCCGGAGGCGATCCTGCCCACGCTTGGCGGCCAGACCGGGCTGAACCTCGCCGTCGACCTCCACCGTGCCGGGATCCTCGATAAGTACGACATCCGTCTCCTTGGCACACCGCTCGAAGCGATTCGGCGGGCCGAGGACCGCGAACTCTTTCGCGACATGCTCGCCAAGCTTGGCGAACCCGTCCTCGAGAGCGAGATCTGCCACACCATCGAGGAGTGTGAAGCGGCCGCCGCGCGCATTGGACTGCCCGTCGTGGTCCGCCCCGCCTACACCCTGGGCGGCACCGGCGGCGGCATGGCCTTCACCATGGAGCAGCTCCGCCAGGTCGCGGAAGCCGGGCTCGCGGCCAGCCCCATCACCCAGGTCCTCATCGAAAAGAACCTTATCGGCTGGAAGGAAGTCGAATACGAGGTGATGCGCGATGGGGCCGGCAACTGCATCACCATCTGCAACATGGAGAACCTCGATCCGATGGGTGTCCACACGGGGGACTCCATCGTCGTCGCCCCGTCCCAGACGCTGAGCGATAAGGATTACCAGATGCTCCGCTCGGCGGCGCTTCGCATCATCAACGAGCTCGGTATCGAAGGCGGCTGCAACGTCCAGTTCTCCCTCGCCCCCCGCAAAGATGTGCGCGACTGGCAGGGCGAAGCCGACTACTCACTGCCCTACTACGTCATCGAAGTGAACCCGCGGGTGTCGCGTTCCTCCGCCCTCGCCTCGAAGGCCACGGGCTACCCGATCGCCCGCGTCGCCGCGAAAATCGCTTGCGGGAAGACCCTGTCGGAGATCCCGAACGCTGTGACCCAGCGCACCACCGCCGCCTTCGAACCCGCACTCGACTACTGTGTCGTGAAGATCCCTCGCTGGCCGTTCGATAAATTCGCGCTCGGCGACCGCTCGCTGGGCACCCAAATGAAGGCAACCGGCGAAGTCATGGCCATCGACCGTGGCTTCGAAGCTGCGCTCAACAAGGCCGTGCGCTCGCTCGAAGTCGGCGGACGCTCGCTCCTCTGGGAGCGCCCGGAATGGCGGGCCACCGGCGAATTCCCCCTCACGGCGAGCGACGAGCGGCTCTGGGCCCTCATGACTGCCCTTCGGCGCGGTGCCGCCGTGATGGATGTCGCGCGGGCTACGGGCGTTGACCCATGGTTCCTCGAACGGCTGCTGAACATCGTGAACATGGAGAAGCGCCTCCTGAACGAGCCGCTCCATCCCGACCTGCTCCGCGAGGCGAAGCGCCTCGGCTTTAGCGACGAGATGGTCGGTCAGCTCGCCGACCGCCTGCCCGAACAGATCCGCGCGGCGCGGGAAGAGTGGGACATCCGGCCGGTGTACAAGATGGTCGACACCTGTGCCGCCGAGTTCGACGCCGCGACGCCCTACTTCTACAGCACCTACGAGACGGAGAACGAGGCCGAGCCGGAGCCCGGCGCCGCCGCTGTCGTCGTCGGCAGCGGCCCCATCCGCATCGGGCAGGGCATCGAGTTCGACTACGCGAGCGTCCACGCTGCCTGGGCCCTCCAGGATGCCGGCCTACGCGCCATCATGGTCAACTCCAACCCTGAAACGGTTTCCACGGACTTCGACACGTCCGACCGCCTCTACTTCGAGCCACTCGACGACGAGGCCGTCCGCGACATCCTCGAGAACGAGCAGGGCGAGGAAGACGAGGCTCCCGCCACCATCGTCCAGTTCGGTGGCCAGACCGCCATCAACCTCGCAGACCCGCTCCGCCGCGCCGGCATGCCCATCATCGGCTCCGACGCCGACGCCATCGATACCGCTGAAGACCGCCGCCTCTTCGAACGATTCCTGCAGGATCTCGGCATCCCGCAGCCACCGGGCGCAGCCATCCTCACACTCGAGGAGGCACTGAAGACGGCGCAGACCATCGGCTATCCGGTGCTCGTGCGCCCTTCGTTCGTCCTCGGCGGCCGTGCGATGGAGGTGGTCCAGAACCCGACCGAGCTCGTACAGTTCATCGCTCTCGCCTTCGAAGCGGCCCAGGGAAAGCCGGTCCTCATCGATAAGTTCCTTGAGGGCCGGGAGGTCGAAGTCGACGCCATCTGCGACGGCGAACGCGTCCTCATCCCCGGCATCATGGAGCACATCGAGCGCGCTGGCGTCCACTCCGGTGACTCTATGGCGGTGTACCCGCCACGCAATCTCGACGATGACGAGCGCGAGGTCATCCGCGACTACACCGAGCGGATTGTGCTCGGGCTCAAGGCCATTGGGCTCACCAACATCCAGTACGTCGTCCTTCCCCGCGAACCCGGCGAGGAGCCTCGCGTCTTTGTCCTCGAAGTGAACCCGCGTGCCAGCCGCACCGTACCCTTCCTCTCCAAGGTCACGGGAGTGCCCATGGTCCGCCTGGCCGTGGGTGCCATGCTGGGACAGAAGCTCGCCGATGCCGGGTACGAAGGTGGACTCTGGCCCGAGCGCAACCTCGTCGCCATCAAGGCGCCCGTCTTCTCGATGTCGAAGCTCGTGGGCGTCGACACCTACCTTGGCCCCGAGATGAAGAGCACCGGCGAAGTCATGGGTATCGACCGCACCTTTGAGGGTGCGCTCGTGAAGGCGCTCATGTCCTCCGACATGGCTCTCCCGCCCAACGCCGCCGTGCTCCTGAGCCTCAGCGACCAGACCAAGACCGATGCGCTGCCGCTCATCCACCAGCTCGTGGAGGCCGGCTACCGCCTCTACGCGACCGAAGGCACGAGCGCCATCATCACCGCGCTCGGCCTGCCGGCGACCACCGTCACCAAGATCCTCGCCGGCCACCCGAACGTGGTCGACGTCATCCACGACGGCACGGTGCAGTGCGTCATCAACACGCCGGAGGGCCGCTTTACTGGCTCGCTCCGCGATGGCTTCTACATCCGGCGCGCGGCCGCGGAAAGACGCATCCCGTGCTTCACGTCCCTCGATACCGCCCGCGCAGCCATCCAGGCGCTCAGCCATCACGAGCCATACGGGGTCGAGACCCTGAAGGAGTACCTGGGGCAGTGAACATCGCCACGGCAACACTGCTGTCGAACGAGCCCGCGTGGGACGGCGCCTACATCGCCTGGTTCCATGCGCCCGAGCTGACGCGCAACGTGCA
>JALOAP010000347.1 GCA_023228745.1 Dehalococcoidia bacterium
GTAGCATTTTCGTATCAGCCGCAGCCGCCGGAGGATCAGCCATTTCACCGTTGGGCATCTTCAAGGGATTCCAGCAGCGTCGCCGCCTTTCAGCTGCATTTCGTGCCGGCCACGGGCGTTACACCAACGGATGGTCCATTACCGGCGACCCCGTCGAGCACGCGGAGGAGATCCTGGCGTGGGTACGCGAGACTGTGGCTGGTTGCCGTCGGCCCTACGGATTCGCGGCCTTCGACCTCGAGCTTTCGCTCCACGGCACCGACGCGCGCCCGAGTCAGCTCGAACTTGAGCGCTGGGAACCGACCCACCTCTACGCGGAGGGGGGCCACCTGGTGACACAGGTGCGCGCGTTCCTTTCGCGTGGGGCGGAGCGTGCTGCACACGGCCCGGTGCAGGTTGTGGCCGTCCTCTCCTCGTGGGGAGACCTCGCACACGCGGTGATGGCGCCCTGAACTAACCCTCCGCCAGGGGCAAGCTCGCAACCGCCCTGCAGTTCGAAACCTGCTTTCCGCACCTTGGGGAAAACCCCATGTTTTGGTGCTTCATTTTTGGCCCGGTCGGCCGATACCCATGATGACCGTCTCACGGCATGGGGAGGTCGCGGAACGCAGTATGGACTTTTTGAAGCTTCTGTCGGATCCGGAGGCGATGCAGCTGATGCTATTCGCCTGCCCGGATGGGGTGGTGGTGAGTGGCCCCGACGAGCGGGTCGTGCTCTACGCGGGTGCGAGTGAAGTGATCTTCGGCTTCGCCCCCATCGAGGTCTTGCATCGGCCGGCATCGGAGCTGTTTTCGGGTGAGGAGAGCTACGCCGCGTTCCGAGAACGGTTGGTGGGCGAAGGACGCGTTGTCAACATGCAAATCGCTGCGGCCCGCAAGGACAGCGCACCCTTCGCTGCCGCCGTCTCCGCGGTCGTCCTGCGAGACCGCTACGGCGTGGAGCTCGGCTCCGTGATGTACGTCCGGGACCACACCAAGGTGCGAGCGATCGAGGAGGCGCTGCGGAAGAACAACCGGCGCCTGAACGAGTTGGTGCGAACGCTGAACCACGTGGCACAACACGACCAGCTCACCGGGATGCTCTACCGCGGCAGCGCCATCGAAGCCGCGGAGGCGGCTGTGTTTGCCCTGCAAGGCAGCGAGGCCGGCTTCGGCGTGGCACTATTCGACCTCGACCACTTCAAGCAGGTCAACGATAACCACGGCCATCTCGTCGGCGATGAGGTGCTATCAGCACTCGCTTCGGTGTTACGGAGCGTTGCGCGGCAGGGCGACATCATGGGCCGGTTCGGGGGCGAAGAGTTCATCGCGTTCTTGCCGGGCGCTTCGCTCGATGCCACGCGGGCGTTCGCCGAGCGGGTGCGGCTGGCAATCGGAGAAGCACGGGTCAGCGCGGGCAGCGGGACGGAGATGCGCGTGACCGTTTCGGCGGGAGTCTCGGCCATTCCGGAGTCGGCCACGACGCTAGAGGAGGCGATCCGGATCGCCGACGACCGCCTGTTGGTGGCGAAGCGCAGGGGGCGTAACCAGGTGGCATGGGACGGCGGCAGCGAGGAGGTCTCGGCGGCATGAGCGACGTCGACCAGGAAGCCAGGAACCGGCTGCGCCTGATCGTGCAGCGCACCACGGAGCTGACGCCGTTGAAATCGGTAGCGGCGAAAGCGATCTCCATTGCCGAGGATGAGCGTTCGGCGGCGATGGACCTCGCGGCCGTCCTCAGTTCCGACCAGGCGCTCACGGCACGCCTGCTCCGGCTTTCGAACTCCGCCTATTACGGCTACGCCCGGCGCATCAGCACGGTCCGCGAGGCCGTCATCCTGCTCGGGATGCGGACCGTGCGCTCGGTGGCGATTACTTCGGGAATCATCGATTCATTCCGTTCGCTCGACCTTGGCGACTTCGATCAGGACCTGTTCTGGGCACACAGCGTGACCGTGGGGATCGTTTCGGAGACTATCGCGCGGGAGACGCGGGCCGCGCGGCCGGAAGACGCGTTCACTGCGGGTGTCCTCCACGACGTGGGCAAGCTCGCGATGCTCCTCTGCGAGCCGGAGGCCTTCGCCGAGGTGGTAGAACTGGTGACGACGGGCAAGAAGCGGTTCGCTGAGGCAGAGCGAGCAGTCTTCGGGCTCAGTCACACGCAGGTCGGTGGGCGGCTGGCGCAACGGTGGAAGTTCCCGGAACCGCTGATTGACGCGATTCGCGGCCATCACGACCGCTCTTCTCGCAGCATCGAGACGCTGGCCGACGTGGTCGGCGCGGCAAACCTTGCAGTCAACCGCGTGGGCATGGCAGCCGGGTGGGATTGGACGCGGCGCGAGGACCGGTGGGCGCGCGAGACGCTCTCGCCACGCGCAGACGAAGCGCTGAACCGAGTTCGCGGCGGACTGGTGGCGCTGGAAGGGAAGGCGCGCGCATTCCTGACCCACGTCGCGGCCCAGCCACCGCGCTGGTATCAGCCGCCCGAGGTGTTCGTCGGCGACCTGGAGTCCGGCCAGATGCCGCACGTGGCCTGATGGCGCCGAGTGGAAGTGTCGAAGTTGTGAGTGTGGGAGAGGACGCGATGGACGCCGAAGCGGGACCAGCCAGCGGCACGAGACGGCGCAAGACCCTTATCCGGCTTGTAACGATGGTGACCTGGGGCATGGTGTTCGCCTTCCAGGCCGGCCTCACCGTTCGCAACCCGGGACCGGTGAATATCATCAGCACCGGAGCTTTCGGCCTGCTGTTCGTGGTTGTCTACGCGCAGCTCTTCCTTGTTGGATGGCTGGGGCAGCGACGATGGTCGCGCCTGACCGCGCGCCTGCACGGCTCTGCCTACCTGAGCGACCTGGAGAACCTGCCAAACCGGAACTATCTTCTCTCGGAGCTACGACGCGAGATGCCCCGGGCGCGCCGCGCGGGGACGCCCTTCGTGCTCATCGTGCTCTCGCTCGACAACCTGGACGGCATTCGCGCGCGGCGGGGCGAGGAGTTCGCCGACCGGGCGATCAACGGCCTCGCGTCGGTGCTGAAGCGCTTCACACGGACGTCCGACTTCGTGGCACACCTGGACGGTCATCGTTTCTGCGTGATGCTGAACGAATGTACCTACGAGGACTCGTTCATCTATCTGCGGCGCGTCCCGGGAACGATCGCGGTGAGCGACGGTCACCGAATGTACGAGGTACCGGTGAGCGCACGGGTATCGCAATACGACATGGAAGGCCTGTACGCGACCGACGTGTTGCGCGAGGCGGAGGAAGCGCAGCCGCTTCGCCGGCAACAGGAACCGCGCTACGGAAGCGAGGCGGCATAGCGAGCGGCGCATCCGTATTCGGGGGGACAAACGAAAGGCGCCGCTCGGGGTGAGCGGCGCCTTTGCGCGCGTCGGAGGTCGACTATCGGAGTCAACGGCCCGGCAGCTGCGGACGCCAGGCGCCGCCGCCGCGGAGCTATGGACCGCCGCGAGGGCCACGGGAGGCCGGAAGGAGCTTGCCACGGACGGTACCACGCAGAAGACTTCGCGGCCCTATCTCGTCGATTCCTTCTTCCCCTTGGCAGGGGCTTCGCGGGCGGGTGCCGGTAAGGAGCGGACTTCCCGGCGTTGCCGGCGATGTTCGGCCCAGGGGCCGTACCACGCGCCGACGGTGACTCGCGATCACCCCGCCTCCAACTGCGCGCACTCTAGCCATGGTCAGCGCACCCTGCCAGCGCGTTATGTCGCAAGCTAGCAGACTTCACAGATGCTTGATAGATTACTCGAATTATGGCGATAAGCGAACTTGGGGCCCTATAACGGCCGGCTCTGACAGCGGCGCAATTATGTCCGCTGGCGGCCCTGTCGCCGCTGGCCGTACGCCGCCTCCGGGGCAGACCGTGGGTGAACAAGGTGCAATCCGAACCAGATTCGGGGAGAATCCCTCGCGAAGGAGGAACCTGATGCCCAAATCCCAAACCTGCGTAAAGGCCGGCGAGAAGAAGGTCGCCATGGCCGAGATTCCCTACCCGGACCAGCCCGGCCCGAACCAGGCGCTCGTCCGCACCACCCTGAGCACGATCTGCGGCAGCGACATGCACATCGTCGACGAGATGCCCA
>JALOAP010000348.1 GCA_023228745.1 Dehalococcoidia bacterium
CCCTCGTGGCCGCTTGTGTGGGTACCCTCGTGACACCAACGGCAGCACGGGTCGTTCGCCATGGGCCGCGCGCGCAGCAAGCGGCGGGCGGCCGGGATCGGCGGTGTGCGTCCCCGGGCTTGCGCGGCGCCGTCCGTTGGCTGACGCGAGCGGGGACAAGCCCCGCGGCTAGCGGGCCGTGCGACGCGGTTCGCCGTTGGTGTTGCGGGGTGCCGGGCCTGGTCGAAGCGAAAGGCATGAGGCGAAAGGTATGAGGTTGGCGCGACGGTAGCCGCGGCCCTCGTGGCCGCTCGTGTGGGTACCCACGCAACACCATCGGCAACACGGTCATTCGCCATGAGCCGCGCGCGCAGCAAGCGGCGGGCGGCCGGGATCGGCGGTGTGCGTCCCCGGGCTTGCGGCACCGCCCGTTGGCTGGCGCGAGCGGGGACAAGCCCCGCGGCTAGCGGGCCGTGCGACGCGTTTCGCCGTTGGTGCGGCGCGGGGTACCGGGTCCCGAGGCCGCGGTGGGCCTCGACTACGGGGGTGCGTCGCGGGTGGGGTTTAGCCGCGCGGGAGGCCGAGACCGCGCTGGGCGATGATGTTCTTCTGGATTTCGGCGGTGCCGCCGCCGATGGGCCCGGCCACGGCGAGCAGATAGGACTCTTCGACGCGGCCATCGAACGGGGCGAGTTCCTGCCCGCCTTTGAGCTGGCCGTGCAGCCCGAGCAAGTTCACGCCGGTGTTGCCGGCTTCGATGCCCAGCTTTGCCATCCACACCTTGCCAATGCTCGCCTCGTAGTTCGGTACTTCGCCCTTCGATTGCAGCCAGGCGGTGCGATAGGCGATGAGGCGGCCCACTTCGGCCTCAATGTAGAGTTCGGCGAGCTGGCTGTGGACGCGCGCGTTGTCCCAGGGGCGGGTGCCGCCGGGCCGTGGTTGCTGGGCCCACTGGATGAGGTCGTGGACCGTGCGGCGAGCACCGCTGATGGCGGCGATGTTCGAGCGTTCGAAGTCGAGGGTGGTGGCGGCGACGTACCAGCCCCGGTTTTCGCCGCCCATCAGGTTCGCCGCCGGGATGCGCACGTCTTCGAAGAAGACCTGGTTGAAGTCGCGGCGGTAGGCGATGTTGTCGATGCCCTGGACGGAGATGCCGGGAGTGTCCATGTCGACGATGAAGGCGCTGATGCCCTTGTGCTTCGGGGCGTCGGGGTCGGTGCGGGCGAGGAGGATCATGCGGTCGGCGGCGTGGCCGTTGGTGGTCCAAATCTTCTGCCCGGTAATGACATAATCGTCGCCATCGCGGACGGCGCGGGTCTGCATGCTGGCGAGGTCGCTGCCGGATTCAGGTTCGCTGAAGCCCTGGCAGTACCAGTGTTCGCCCTTCGCGATGGGCGGGAGCCAGCGGGCCTTCTGTTCGTCATTGGCGTGGATGAGCATCGTGGGTGCGACGATGCCGAGGGTGAAAAGCCGTCCGCCGGCGGGTGCGCGGTGCCATGCGAGCTCTTCGTTGAGGACCATCTGCTCGATGGGTGTCTTGCCCATGCCGCCATGTTCCTTGGGGAAGGCGGGTGCGAGCCAGCCGCGCTCCCCGAGCTTGCGCATGAACTGGCGGGCAAAGGGGAGCTGCTCTGCCTTGTCGAAGTAGTCGTCGGAGCCCTGGAAGCCTGGCGGGAGCTCTTCACGGAGGAACTGGCGGAGCTCGTCGCGCCACCGGCGGGTCTCTTCGGGCAGGTGGAAGTCCATGGCCGAATCGTACGCTCGGGCGGCGGGCGGATGCCAGCGGCCAGTCGCCAGCCGCCAGCTATCAGCCAGCTACTTCGCGGGGAGGGTGCGGCGTTCTGCTTCCACGCGGACGGAAAGGGGCTCGTCCATGATGATCCGGCGGTAGGCCTCGGCGAACTCGAACGGCTGGCCCTGGGCCGACATGCGCGCGAGCTCGGTCGAGAAGCCGACAAGGTCTTCGCCGAACTGGCTCGGGTGTTTCCGCATGGCTTCCTGCTTCTGTTCGAGCACATCCGTGATGTCGACCCAGTGTGTGGGCTGCAGCGGGGAGCCGAGCCAAAGCTGCTTCACGTTGTGCGGTTCGAGCCCATCGACGAGCAGCTCGGGGAAGGTGAGGCGGTCGCGGGCGCTCGGGAACATCGCGTCGACCGTGGCGTCGCCCACGGCGCGATGGTCCGGGTGGTTCGGATAGAAGCCGCCGAAGAAGCGCGTTTCGGGGTCGAAGGTCATCAGCACTTCGGGGCGGTATTTACGGATGAGCCGGGTGATGTCGCGACGCAGCTCCAGCGTCGGTTCGAGGTAGCCATCGGGGTAGCCGAGGAAGACGCAGCGGGCCACGCCGAGCACTTCGGCCGCGTCGCGCTGTTCCTGTTCACGGATCTCGGCGAGCAGGGAAGGGGTCATGGCGGGGTCGGCGCTGCCCTTGTCACCCTTGGTGGCGATGACGTAGGTGACGTCGGCGCCGGCCTTCGCCCATTTCGCCACGGTGCCCGCGAACATGAACTCGGCATCGTCCGGGTGAGCGACGACGCACATGGCGGAGCTGGGGACGTACTCGTTGGACATGGGGCGACTCCGGTGGTGGGTGATCCATTGTGTGATCGTTGGCCCGCGCGAGGCTACCCGGTCGCAGTGGCCGCGAACGAGTGGCGGAGGGTACTCTTGGCGCTGGTGCGAATTGTGATCAGCGGCGCCCTTGGCTTCGTCATCTTCATCGCCTTCGTTGCGTGCGACAGCGGAAGTGCGTCGCCGGTGCCGCTGCTGCCCACGGAGGAGATCACGGTCGAGGGCGGCGGCGTGAGCGCCCGGCTGACGGTGGAGCTGGCACGCACGAGCCAGGAGCAGCAGAAGGGCCTGATGTACCGCCAGGCCCTGCCCGAGGACGAGGGGATGCTGTTTCTCTTCGAAGACGACCGTGCGGGCGGTTTCTGGATGAAGAACACCTATGTGCCGCTCGATATCGCCTACCTTGCGGCCGACGGGACGGTACTGGAAATCATTCCCGGCAAGCCGCTCGATGAGACGATCCTGACGCCGGCGCAGCCCTACCGGATGGTGCTCGAAGTAAACCAGGGCTGGTTCGCGCGGCACGGGCTCGGCCCCGGCGACCGCGTGGTGCGGGGCCGTAGCCGGTAGCCGGTAGGCGGGCCAGCTACCAGTCGCCACAACGGACTCGCGGGGCCAGCGGCTGGCGGCTGGCGACTGACAGACAACTGTTATCTCTCGGACGCTCGCAAGCGATAGAACAGGTTGCGATCGGGGATTAAGGTTGCCTCAACCGGCGAACCCCTTGCGGACGGACGTATGCTGTTGAGTCCCGAAATGGGGCCGGAAAAGGTGTCCCTGGAGCGGGCGCCACGACTGCCGCGGACCCGCGGCATGGCTACCCAACGGAGGAAACCCGAAATGACGATCCAGCCACTGCTGCTCGCCGTCGACGATGAGCCCGGTATTCTGCGGCTCCTGAAGCTCGAACTCGGCGCGCAAGGCTTCAAAGTGCTTACGGCCTCCAATGGAGACGAGGCGATCCGCGTCATCGAGGAGCGGCGCCCGGATGTGGTGTTGCTCGACATCATGATGCCGGGCGAATCGGGCCTCGAGGTGATGAAGAAGATCCGCGAGCGCTCCCGCACGCCTGTGCTGCTGCTGACGGCAAAGGACAAGGAGACGGACAAGATCCGGGGGCTCGAACTGGGCGCGGACGACTACGTGGTCAAGCCGTTCAACCTGCCCGAACTGGGTGCGCGCATCCGGGCGGTGCTGCGACGCGTGCGCGGGCTCACGCCGACGGGGCCGGTGACCGCCGGCGACCTCGAGATCGACCTTGGCGCGCGGACCGTGAAGAAGCGCGGCGAACTTGTGAACCTGACCCGGACGGAGTGGCTGCTGCTCGAGCACCTTGCTTCGAACGCGGGCAAGCTCGTGACGAACCGGGAGCTGCTGACGAAGGTGTGGGGCCCGGAGTACGTCGACGACCTGCAGTACCTTCGCGTGTGGGTCTCGCGCATCCGCCAGAAGATCGAGGATGTGCCCGGGGAGCCGCGTTTCATCCGCACGTTCCAGGGGCTCG
>JALOAP010000349.1 GCA_023228745.1 Dehalococcoidia bacterium
GAAGTAGCGCACGACGTAGTTGATCTGCCCATCGTACTGCTCGCGGACCTGTTCCATGTACGGATAGAACGCGCCGCAGGCTTCGCACTCGAAGTCCAGGAACTCCACTAGCGTCGGCGCATCCGCTCCGACCTCGTCGAGGTAGTGCGCGTTTTCCGAGAGCGTTGGGGCCGCCCCGCCACCGGTGGGCAGCGCGGCCGGTTCCGGCTGGTTCGCGACCACAACGACGATCGCCGCGGCGACCAGTGCGATGATCGCCGCAATCGAGATGAGCATCGCCTTCATTGAGGTGCTCAGTCGTCGCCACCAGGACGTGGGCGGGGAAACGGGCGCGGGCAGGCTCATTCGGGACTCCTTGTGACGGGGTGGGATGGAAGGGAAGCGGGCACTACTGCGGCTGTGCCGAGCGGGAACGGATCGCGCTGGCGATCTGCACTCGACTCGGGTATCCAGCGGCGCCGGTCTCGGTTCGATAGATACGGCAGGCGAGAGTTCCGGTCGGCACGGACCCTGGGATCACATCGACACCGTCGATGAGCACGGTCGGCGAGCCGGCGAACACGGTCGCTGCGGCGTCCGCGGGTGATGTCACGCGGCGCTCAATGATAGGGATCGCCGAAAGCCCGAGTGATGCCAGTGCGGCTTCTGCCTCGTCAATGGCACTCTGAGAGTTCGGGCAGTCGTCGATGCTCAACACTTCAATACGCACGCGCGTTCCTTTCGCCTGGACTCACGCTCACTATTATTGTAGGTCACCACTTGCTGACTAGTCACCATTTAATGTATGGTCAGTGCATGCTGACTATATCTTCTCGGGTGGACGTGATGAACCGTCTCGGACGGGCGATGGCTGACCCCACCCGCTCCCGCATCCTGCTCTCGCTGCTGACTGTGCCGGGATATCCAGCCAAACTCGCCCGTGACCTCGATCTGACCCGCACGAACGTGTCGAATCATCTTGCGTGTCTGCGGGGGTGCGGGATCGTGATCGCTGAACCCGAGGGGCGGCAGACCCGGTATGAGATCGCCGACCCGCATCTCGCGGCCGCATTGACCGTGCTGGTGGATGTGACCCTCGCAGTCGACGAGCAGGTGCCGTGTCTCGACCCCGCCTGTTCGGTGCCCGGCTGCTGCGACACGCCCGCCGTCACTGGAGAGGGTGCCTCGTGAGCGACGACTGCTGCGCCCACGACGCCGCGCCTGCCGCATCTGCCAGGGAGGACGAGCCGTCGCGGTCGTGGTGGCAAGACCCGGGCATCCTGATCCCGGTCTTCTCCGGCGTCGCGTTCCTCACCGGCCTGATCCTGGAATGGTCGGGACAGGACACTGCGGCGCTGGTCGTGTTCTGGGTGGGTCTGCTGCTCGGCGCGTATACTTTCGTGCCCGGCGCGATCCGCAGCCTGGTGACCCGGCGGAAGGTCGGGATCGCGCTGCTGATGACGATCAGCGCAACGGGTGCGGTGATCCTCGGCTACGTTGAGGAAGCCGCCGCGCTTGCGTTCCTCTATTCCATCGCCGAAGCGCTCGAAGACAAGGCGATGGACCGCGCCCGCAACGGTCTGCGTGCCCTGCTGAAACTCGTGCCCGACACGGCGACCATCCGCCGTGATGGCACCGCGGCGGAGATCCCAGCGGCCGACCTCGTTGCCGGGATGGTCTTGATCGTCAAGCCCGGTGAACGGGTCGCGACCGATGGCGTCGTGCTGACGGGCCACTCGAGCCTGGATACCTCTGCGATCACCGGCGAGTCGATCCCTGTCGAAGTCGCCCCCGGCGACCCCGTGTCCGCCGGGGCGATCAACACCGCCGGCGCGCTCGAAGTGCGCACGATGGCAGGCGGGGCGGATAACTCGCTGACCACGATCGTCGAACTCGTCGAGCAAGCCCAAGCGGAGAAAGGTGAACGGGCGCGGCTGGCCGATCGCATCGCGAAGCCCCTCGTGCCGGGCGTCATTATCCTCGCCGTCCTCGTCGCCGTCCTCGGCTCCCTCCTCGGCGACCCGGAGACGTGGATTACCCGCGCCCTCGTGGTCTTGGTCGCAGCGAGCCCGTGCGCGCTGGCGATCGCCGTGCCCGTCACCGTGGTGTCCGCGATCGGCGCGGCGAGCCGGTTCGGTGTGATCATCAAGAGCGGGGCCGCGTTCGAACGCCTCGGCACGATCCGCCACCTCGCCGTTGACAAGACCGGCACCCTCACCCGCAACCAACCCACTGTTACCGCCGTCGTCACCACCGGGTCAGTCGACGAGGACGAGGTGCTGGGGCTGGCCGCGGCGATCGAGCAGCACTCCACCCACCCTCTCGCGACCGCGATCATCACGGCTGCGTCCCAGATCCCGGCTGCGACCGATGTGACCGAGGAAGCCGGGCACGGCATCTCCGGCACGATCAACGGCCACCGGGTCACGGTCGGCAGCCCGCGCTGGATCGCCCCGGGTCCGCTCACCGCCCAGGTCGAAGCGATGGAGGCTGCCGGGCAGACCTGTGTCCTCGTCACCCGCGACGATACTCTCATTGGCGCGATCGGGGTGCGCGACGAGCTCCGCCCCGAAGTCCCCGACGTCGTTCGGACACTGACCGCGCAAGGGGTAGCGGTAACAATGCTTACCGGCGACAACACCCGCACCGCCGATGCTCTCGCCGCCCAGGCCGGGATCACCGACGTGCACGCGGAACTCCGCCCCGAGGACAAAGCCCGTCTCGTCGCAGCATTCGCTGCGGAACGGCCGACGGCGATGATCGGCGACGGCATCAACGACGCCCCCGCCCTCGCCGGTGCAACCGTCGGGATCGCGATGGGTGCCACCGGGTCCGATGCGGCGATCGAGTCCGCCGACGTCGCGCTCACCGGCCATGACCTGCGCCTCATTCCGCAAGCCCTGCACCACGCCAAGCGCGGACGGGCGATCATCAACCAGAACATCGTTCTGTCTTTGGCGATCATCGTCGTGCTCTTGCCATTGGCGATCACCGGTGTACTCGGTCTTGCCGCTGTCGTCTTGGTTCACGAGGTCGCCGAAGTATTTGTCATCGCCAACGGCCTCCGCGCCGCCCGCACGCGCCGCACCACACTCCCCGGTCAAGCGACCGCCCGGGAACCAGTCAGCGCGACCGCCACCCGGTAACTCCCCGGAAGGAGCCGAGCGTGCCCGCGCTCCAACACGCGCCGGGTCTGGTCACCGTCCATCGCCCGGCATCGGGCTATCCGGTTCCGCGAACGTGAACCACGAGATAACCTGAACGGGCATCAAGTAATCAAGTTCCCGCGAGAGCCTTCAATATTTCAGCGAACTTTTAAACCTTGCTGGTCATACGCCCGGTCGTGTCGAAGAGTTCCAGCTCGCCGGGGTGCAGCTGATGCTGGCAAACGAAGGAACGGTCCTTAATGCGCCAGAGCCCCTGACCGACGCCGAGACCAGGCAACAGTTTCTGTTCAGTGCCGGTAAGCCCGAGCGCTCTTGCCGTGGCCCCGAGCTGATCAGACTCCTGCCGATAGATAATCCGTGTCTCGGCGTTCGCGAGCAGGCTATTGGCCAGGGCACGCATCGCAGAGCCTTGATCGCCAACGTTCTCCAGATCGGTCAGCTTGTGAAAGATCAGCATGTTCGCGATCCCGTAGTGCCGCGCTAGCCGCCAGTGAGCATCCATGCGTCGCAGCAACGCTGGATGCGACATGAGACGCCACGCCTCATCGTAGATACACCAGCGCTGACCACCGTTCGGGTCGAGGAGCGCGGACTCCATCCAGGCCGACGAGCAAGTCATGAGCACCGACATCAGCGTCGAGTTCTCCGTCACCCGTGACAGGTCAAGCGAGATCATCGGCAATGTCGGATCGAATGTGACGGTCGACGGGCCATCGAAGAGCCCGGCGAGGTCGCCGGAGACCAACCGCCGCAGCGCATGCCCTACGAGACGTCCGTCCTCGGCGAGACGTCCGTCGAGATCCGCTTCAGGAGTCGGGGCAAGGATGTGATCGACGACCATCGGGAGGATCGGTACATCGTTGCTGCGCACGACCTCGGTCAGTGCTGTATCGATCGAC
>JALOAP010000350.1 GCA_023228745.1 Dehalococcoidia bacterium
TGCGGTCGCCGGGCTGGACTTTCTGCGCCATTCCGCGGCGGGTGGACTTGAACCCGTGGCGTGTGAAGCCGAGCTCCCGAGTCTTGGCGAAGATTTCGGGTCCTCCGACAACGATCCAATAGCGCGGCATTTTCAACCTCCAGGGCTCCAGTCGCCCGTGTAGCCACGGACGAGGATATCGTTTCCAACCGATTCCACAATGGGGTCGGCGATGCGCCAGGCATCCGCGACGCGAAGCACGCCTTCGCCGCCAACCGCCGGCAGCCCGCCTCCGCCGATCACGACGGGGGCGATGAACGCCCAGACTTCGTCAACGTGACGAGCATCGAAGAGGGCGCCGAGGAGGGCCGCGCCGCCTTCGGCCCAGATCGAGACGATGCTGCGTTGAGCGAGGGTGCGCAGGAGCTGGTCGAGGTTGATCCCCGTGGCCCCGGCTTCGCATTCGAGCACCAACGCGCCGGCAGCGGTAAGTTCGCCCTTCCAGGTGGCCGGGGCGGTATAGCTCGTGGCGACGATAGTCGTGCCCGGCTCCTTGAACAGACGAGCAGTGGCCGGCACACGCCCACGGGCATCGAGGATGACGCGCACGGGCTGGCGCTCCGAGAGCTTGCCGCCGGGCCGTGCAGTGAGCGATGGGTCGTCCGCGAGCACCGTGCCGCTGCCGACCATGATTGCGTCCACCCAGGCGCGCTGCTGGTGACCGAGGTCGCGCGCAGCTTCGCCGGTGATCCACTTCGAGTCGCCGGTCGCCGTCGCGGTCCGCCCGTCGAGCGACGCGGCGAACTTCGCAATCACGTAGGGGAGGCCGGTCTGGCGATGCTTGATGTACGGGCGCAGCAGGTCGCGCGCCTCATCGGCGCCGTCCCCGACTTCCACTTCAATGCCTGCGTGCCGGAGGAGTGCGATGCCCCGACCAGCAACGCGAGCGTCCGGGTCTTCGAGCGCAACAACGACCCTACGGATGCCCGCGTCGCGGATGGCTTCGGAGCATGGGCGCGTCCGCTTACCTTCGAACGGGAAGCAGGGTTCGAGGGTGACGTAGAGGTCGGCGCCGCGAGCGTCGGGGGCGGCAGCGATCGCTGCAGCCTCCGCGTGGGGGCCACCGTAGGGAGCGGTGGCGCCAGTCGCGACGACTCTGCCGTCACGAACGAGGACGGCACCGACGTACGGGTTGGGGCTGGTGGTGCCGCGCACGCGCCGCGCGGCGGCAAGCGCCTCGCGCATGAACGGCGAGGCGGCCATGGTCAATGCCCTTCGCGGCTGGCGGCAAGCCAGAGGTCGCGCATGAGCTGCGCCTGCCCCACGTGTTCGCGCAGGTGCGCTGCTGCATGGACGAGGCACTCCGCCCCGGTGCGGTGACGGCCGTCGTCTTCGACCCAGGGCATCTCTTCTTCGAGCGAAACCTCGGTCCCCTGGCGAAGGATGCGCTCGATATCCGGCAGCACGGAGGAGATCCGCTCGCGTAGCAGATCGGTGTTCGTCCCTCGCGCCTGGAACGAGGCCGGGCGGTCCTTCCCGAGGTAGCGATCACGCTCCGGCGATGCACCCGCAGCCGCACCCGCCCAGAAGAGCGTGGAGGTGATGGAGTGGGTGGCGAGCACGGCGAGGGAGCTCATACCCGAGGTGGGCGTCCAATCGAGGGCGGCGTCGGGCAAGCCTTCGAGTGCGGCGGCGAGCATGGCGAAGGAGTCGCGGAGGACGAAGTTAGCGGCTTCGTAGGTCGGGTGCATTGCGCCATGGTAGCCGGGCGGGGGACTCTGTTGCAGAACCTCATCACTCCCGGGTGGCGATGCACAAGTAGCGGGTATTTCGTGATACGCTCGAGTGGACACTTATGTTGATGAGGTGATTCGTGGGACGCGGTGGGGAACGGCGAACGGCGCTGGTACTTGGCGGCGGTGGCACGTATGGGCTGGTACAGGCGGCGTATGTCCAGGCTGCCTACGAGCGGGGATTCCGGCCCGACGTGGTCGTGGGGACGAGTGTCGGGTCGCTGAATGGCGCATGGGTGGCGCTGCACCCGGAGCGGGCGGACGAGCTGCTGCCTATCTGGCGAGACCTGGACCGGATCCGCGTCCTGCAACTGAATCCCCTGCGGCTCGCGAAGCAGCTCGCTCAGCGGCGCATCAGCATCTGCCAGAACGACATCGTTCCCCACCTGATCGAGCGCTACGTGGGAGACCTGCGGTTCGAAGACACGCAGGTGCCGTTCGCGGCCGTCGCGACGAGCCTGACGCGCGCCCGAAAACACGTCTTCGATAGCGGCCCGCTCGGCACTGCGGTGCTGGCGTCGACAGCCATTCCCGGGGTTTTTGAACCGGTGGAGGTCGATGGCGAGCTGTTCGTCGACGGTGGCATGTCGGGCGGATGCGACCTTGTGACAGCGCTGGACCTTGGTGCGACGGAGATGTTGGCGATCGACCTGACGCCGCCGGTGAACGCGCGGCGGCCGAAGACCGCGCTCGGCGTGCTACGCCAGTCCCTGGCCGCGCTCTCGCGCTCGGCGACGGACGCGATGGAGGCGTGCCTGCGGGAGCAGTATCCGTTGCGGATGGTCACACCGGACCTGTCGCGGCATTCGCCGTGGCGGCTCGACGTGACAGACGAGGCAGTCGAACACAACCTGCGCCTGGCGCGGGCGGCAATAACCGGCGCCATCGACGGAGACGGGCAGCTCATACCGGGGCCGCGCCTGGTGGATGTGCCGAGCGTTGCCGAGCCAACGGCTCCACGACGGTGGCTACCGGCAGTGAGCAGCCTGCTGCGGCGCCCCGCTCAGCGCGGCGTCGTCGACGCGACGCCACCGTCTGCCTGAGGATGTGTGTGCTGGGTCAGGGGCGGATTTCGCGGGCGTAGTCGCGCCCACCCCGGACAGTGACACGCATGATGGCACCAGCGCGGGAGTCGTCTTCGATCAGATCGATGAGCCCGGCGGCGACGTCTTCCGGCTGGAGGATGCCGCCGACCTGTTCTTTCATCGCTTCGACGCGATCGTCGCCGCTGCGCCGCACGAGGGGCGTGTCCGTGAAGGTGGGACAAACCGCGTTGACGCGGATTCCATCCTGCTCGGCGAGGTAGGCCAGCGAGCGGGTGAAGTTGACGACGCCGGCCTTCGTCGCCGCGTAAACCGGCGAGCCGGGCATGGGAAGCAATCCTCCCATCGACGCGGTGTTCACCACCACTCCGCCATGACCGCGCTTCTGTATCTCGCGGACGGCGATGCGGGTCCCATCGATGACGGCGGTGAGGTTGATATCGACGACCTTCTTCCAGTCGCCCGGCTCATCACCGAAGAGGTCTTCGCCGCCGATGCCAGCGTTATTGCAGACGATGTCGAGGCGGCCGAACTGTTCGGCAGCGGAGGCGATCGTGTTCGCGAGGTCTTCGGTGTGGGTGACATCACACCGGCGGAACACCGCCGTGCCGCCCGCTTCTTTCACGAGTTGGACCGTCTGTTGCCCACCCTGCTCGTCGATGTCGGCAACGATGATGCTGGCTCCTCTGGTGGCGAGGGCCAGGGCCATGGCGCGGCCGATGCCGGAGCCGCCACCGCTCACTACTGCTGCTTTACCTTCGATTTCCACCTTGCGCCTCCAAAGGGTGCGTCCACCCGCGTGCCGCACACGATACCGTGACACGAGCAGCGCGCCACCCGGTCGCGACCGGATTGCGGGTGTCCCATTTTCGGAAACGACACCTTGCTGAGATATCGCGCCCCACTTCGATCCGCTTTCTCCCCCCGCTCCCGGCGAGCATAGCCCGACGCGGAGGTGGCCCGTTGGCAGAGCTGGAGATCCTGATCCCGACGTTCGGGCGGAAGACTGGGTTGGCGATGCTGCTCTCCAGCCTGCTCGGACAGTCATACAGAGCTTTCGACGTCATCATCTCAGACCAGACGCCCGAGCCAGAGACGTACATTGGGAGTCTCGAAATACAGCAGGCCATCCGGGCGTTGCGTTGGCGCGGGCACGAGGTGCGCGTGCTGCGGCACATCCCGAGGCGGGGGCTGGCCGAGCACCGCCAGTTCTTGCTCGAG
>JALOAP010000351.1 GCA_023228745.1 Dehalococcoidia bacterium
GACCGCCGTCCGCGCGCACCGTGCTCACCACCCCCACAAGCGGCCGCTGCAGGAATGCGCCAATCTCCACCGGCGTCATCATTGGCCAGTTGCCTGCCCGCGGAGCGTCTCCTGCGCCAGGCGCAGCGTATTGCTAAAGTTGCCGGCCAGGATTCCACCGTCGGGATAGACGATGGTCCCGTTCATGAACCGCGACTCGTCGCTCGCGAGGAACACCGCTACGTTCGCCACGTCCGCGGGGTCACCGATGTATCCCACGGGCGTCCTGTCGATAAGCATGTCTCGGACTTGCGGCAGCTCGCGCAGCCGCACCGTCATGTTCGTGTCGATGAACCCCGGCCCGATGCCATTGCAGGTAATACCGAGCGGCCCGCCCGCCTGCGCGAACGACTTCACCAGTTGTTTGACCCCACCCTTGCTGGCGCAATACGCCGGGGTTGCGGCGGAGCCCCATTCCGCCATGATGCTCGCGATCGCGATCAGACGCCCGCCCTTCCCTTGCGCGCGCATCTGGTTCGCGCCTGCCTGCAGCGTGAAAAACACGCCCTTCAGGTTGATGTCGACGGTCCGGTCCCACTCCGCTTCCGTCATCTCGAAGCAGTTTGTGTTCTGCTCCGCTACGCCCGCATTCGCCACCGCCACATCCACCCGTCCGAACTGCTCCACCGCCGACGCGATAAGCCGATACACCTCGTCCCGCTTCGAGACGTCGCAGTGCTGCACCAGTGCCTGTCGTTCCTGCTGCTTCACCAGCCGGGCCGTTTCCTCCATCCCGGCGGGGTCCACATCGGCGATTACGACGTCCGCACCCTCCTGCGCAAAGGCAACCGCCATACCACGACCGTTCCCCGAACCCGCGCCCGTCACGACAGCGATCTTCCCATCCAGTCGTCCCATCTCTTCCCTCCGAGCCGAATCTGCTGCGGCGAAGTCTACTGGAGCCCGGCAAGCTCGATAGGGAACCGCGAGGTGCAAAATGGGAGCGCGACGCCTCCCCGCAGCGCCTCTCCCTATACTCCGGGCCATGGCACGTCTAGTACTGTTCGGGCAGGGCGTCTACTACCTGGTCGCAGGTGTTTGGCCGCTGCTCCACATGCGTTCCTTCACCGCCACTACCGGGCCGAAGGTCGATCTCTGGCTGGTTAAGACAGTCGGCACGCTCATCGCGGTCATCGGCGGCGTCCTCACGCTCTCCGCCCTGCGGCGCCGCTCGCCCGCGGAAGTCCCACTGCTCGCTGCCGCCGCTGCCCTCGCACTCGCCGCTATCGAAGTGATCTACGTTCGCCGCAGCCGCATCAGCCCCATCTACCTGCTCGACGCAGTCGTCGAAGGCGTACTCGTGCTCGCGCTGCTCATCGGCCTCACGCGTCGCCCGGAAGAAGACTACTGACCGCCCCGTTTAGTCGAAGAGTGGCCCACCCGCGTCGATGACCGTCCCGTCCAGCGCCACGACCGCCGGACGTTCCTCGCAGTACCCGTCGTTCTCACATTTATCGAACACGAATGCCTGCCGTTTCTTGTCGAAGCCGATCTTCCACGTCCCAATCGCCGGGCTCGCTGTCCCCTGCTCCTGCATCTTCGTCAACACCGCGATCAGCGCGGCAAGTTCTTCGCGTCCCATACCGCCTCCTTGGATCTATTGTGGCCGAACCGACTCGGTTGCGGCGACCTGCTCCGGCATACGCCGCCCAAGGCCCGATCCACCTCCCCGTCGGATGGAACGCTCCGCCAGCAGAGTCACCACCGTCACGAGCATCACCGCGACGCCCATCACCACCAGCGTTTGTCGCTCGCCGATACCGTCCGCCAACAATCCGAAGGGCAGTCCCGCCAGCCCGTTCAGGCCCCACGCCAGCATCGTCAACGACATCACGCGCCCGTAATACTCCGCCGCTGACTCCTGCATCACCAGTGCGTTGTTCAGCATCTGGAAGGCGCTCGAACCGGCGCCCGCAAACAGCATGCCCACCAGCGCCAGCGTGAACGTGCCGGCGGCTGCAGTCGCGATCAGCGACAGCCCCAGCAGGACACCACCTGCCAGCATCAGGGACCAGGCGTTCGGTCCGCTTGCCTGGCCGGCTACGCCGACAGTCACGAAGAGGCCGGCAACCGCCCCCACGCCGAACATCCAGGCGACGTCTTCCGGCCTTCGCCCCAGCTCGTCCAAAAAGCCCGGCAGAATCACCTGGTACGAATAGCCGAAAATCACCACGCCCATGAACGAGAGTGCAAGCAGCAGCAGCCGCGGGCGCTGGGTGATATGCGCGACGCCCAGGCGCAGGTCGTCCAGCACTCCGGGGCCACCGTCGGTGTCGCGATTCTTCGTTGGCGGTAGCTGGGCGAGCGTCGCCACAACGATGCCCATCATTCCGCCCATCACGAGGTACGTCCCAGCCGACCCGATGAACGAAATCGCCACCAGCCCACCGGCGAGGAATGGGCCCAACACCCGTGTGGCCGTCATCCCGACCTGTTGCAGCGCGATCCCGTTTCCGATCTCGTCTTTCGAAAGCAACTCGCCCACCCACGCTTGCCGCGCGGGCGCGATGAACGAGAAAACGAGGCCCGTGATGAACGTCGCCCCGATCAGGGCCCCGATCGTGATCCGATCCGTCACGATCAGCGTGCCCACCGTCAGGAACGTGAGTGCCATCGTCGACTGCCCGATGAGGAGCAGCTTCCGCTTCGAGATGCGGTCGGCGATCACCCCACCGAACGGCGAAACCGCAATCGTCGAAACGCCCATACCGAGGGCGACCGCACCGACCGCCCCGTTCTTCCCTGTGATTTCGAACGCCACCACGCTCTGCACGATGCTCATCATCGTGAACACGAGAAACGCGATGGTCGTGCCGATCCAGAGGATGCGATAGTCGCGGTTGGAGAGTGATTGGAAGGTCGTGCGCGCCCAGGAGCGGATCATTCGAGCAATTCTAATGGTCCGCTCCCCTGGGTGCGCGCTCGTCCTACACGAAGCCTCGCAGCGTGATCGCCTTCGCGACGCGCTCAAGCGCGATGTCGAACGCCGCCTCGCGCGGCCGCGTGCCATCCCGCTGTGCCCGTTCGATCAGCCCGCCGAACGCCGAAAGCATCCGCGCCTCCAGCTCTTCGTTCACCCGTTCGAGCGACCAGCGGAACGCCTGGATGTTCTGCGTCCATTCGAAGTACGACACCGTCACGCCACCGGCGTTCACGATGATGTCCGGCAGGACGGTCACGCCACGAGCGTTCAGAACTGCGTCGCCGTCCGGAGTAACCGGGTGATTCGCAGCCTCGATCACCACCCGTGCCTTCACCTTCGGCGCGTTCTCCGCCGTGATCACTTCACCCAGTGCCGCCGGCACGAGGTAGTCGCACTCCAGCTCCAACAGTTCCTCGTTGGTGATCGGCTCGGCGCCTTCGAAACCCGCCACCGACCCGGCAACCTTGAACCACTTGTCCAGCTTTTCGATGTCGATGCCGTCCGGGTTCGAAATCGCGCCCTTCACGTCACCGATGGCGATGATCTGGAACCCGGCCTCGTGCGCGATCCTGCAGGTCCACGCGCCCACGTTCCCATAGCCCTGCACCACCACACGCAGATCGCGCGGGTCGATGCCCTCGATCCGCGCGTATTCGCGCATGACCGTGGCGACACCCCGGCCGGTGGCCTGGTCGCGGCCGTAGCTCCCGCCAAGCTCGACCGGCTTCCCGGTCACGATGCCCGGCGTGTGCCCGTGCAGCCGCCCATAGGCGTCCATCAGCCACGCCATCGTCTGGGCGTTCGTCCCCATGTCCGGCGCGGGGATGTCCCGGCTGATACCCATGACCATGTGGAGGTGCTGCATGTACGTCCGCGCCAGGCGGTTCAGCTCCGTCTCCGACATCCGCGTCGGGTCGCACCTCACACCGCCCTTGGCCCCACCGAACGGCAGCTCCATGAGCGCGCACTTATAAGTCATCAGCATCGCCAGCGCCCGCACCTCGTCCAGGTCGGCCGAAGGATGGAAACGGATGCCACCCTTGTACGGCCCGCGCGC
>JALOAP010000352.1 GCA_023228745.1 Dehalococcoidia bacterium
TCGAGCGCTCGCGTGGCCGGACGTTCCGCGACCATGACGCCTGGGTCCGTGGCCTGGTTGCGTCGCGCCAGGTGCTCCGCGGGCTCTACGACGACCCGATGGCGCGAGAAGAACCGATTCACCAGGCGCGGCTCGCGCGAGAAGTCGCTGAGTTCATCGGTGGGAACGGCATCATCGTGGCTGACGGTGGCGAGACGTCGCTCTGGATGGCGGAGCAGGCAGTGGTATTGAACGTGGGTGACTACCTCAGTCATGGCTACCTTGGGTGCCTGGGAGTCGGCCTGCCTTTCGCTATTGCCGCCAAGGTTGCCCAGCCGGAAAAGCGCGTCCTCGCGATTGTGGGCGATGGCTCCGCCGGGCTGAACATCGCCGAGTTCGATACCGCCGTGCGCCACGGCATCCCGATCGTGGTCGTGGTGAACAACGACCAGGGCTGGGGGATGATCCGGCACGGACAGGTTGCCCGCTACGGGAACGGCGGCATCGTCGGCGCCGAGCTGGGGATGACCCGCTACGACCTGGTCGCCGAGGGCTTCGGCGCACACGCGGAGTTCGTCGCGGAAGCGTCCGGCATCCGCCCGGCGCTGGAGCGCGCCTTCGCGAGCGGCCTCCCGGCCTGCATCAACGTGGTCACCGACCCCGGGCAGCCCCATCCGACCACGGCGGCGATGAGCAAGCCTGCCGTTGACGACGCGGGCGAGGTGGACCTTCCGTACTATGGCCGCAAGAAGCTGGCGCCCGCGCGCTAAGCGGAGGCGGTTGGATGTTCAACTCGCTGCCACGGGACGTGGCCGCACGCATGCACGAATTGGAGGCAGTCGACGCAGAGGACCGCGAGGACGGGACGCCCCGGGCGAACCGGTTGCGCCAGGTGCCGCCGGATACCGGCCGGTTCCTGGCACTCCTGGCGGCAATGGCGCCCGCGGGTCGCTGGGTCGAAATTGGTACCAGCGGCGGCTATTCCGCGCTCTGGCTTTCGCTCCCCGCGCGTGAGCGAGGACACCGGCTCACCACCTTCGAAGTGCTCCCCGAGAAGTTCATGCTCGCCCGGGAGACATTTCGCCTGGCCAGCGCCGAAGACGTGATCGACCCGGTGCAGGGCGACGCACGGGAACTGCTGGAACCCACCCCGGATATCGCTTTCTGCTTCCTCGATGCCGAGAAAGAGGTGTACAGCGACTGCTATGAGCTCGTGGTGCCACTGCTGGTGCCCGGCGGGGTGCTGGTGGCTGATAACGCGATCAGCCACCAAGCAGACCTGCAACCGGTTATCGACCGTGCCCTCGCCGACGAGCGAGTGGACGCCATGGTAGTGCCCATCGGCAAGGGCGAATTACTCTGCCGCCGCCGGTAGCTTCGAACTAGGTCCCCTTCCACTCCGGCTCGCGATGTTCGATGAACGACTGCACGCCCTCGCGGAAGTCGTCGCTCGCGAAGAGCTTCGACATCGTTGCGGTGTGGTCCTTCAGGTGGTCGATTGGGTCGCGCGTGAGGCCCTGGTAGAGCAGCCGCTTGGCCTGTCCCGTCGCGAGCGGCCCGCCCTTCGAGACCGCATGCGCGACGCCCATTGCGCGCTCCATCAACTCCGCGTCGGGAACGACATCGAGCACGTAACCGATCTCCTTCGCGCGCTGCGCCGAGATGATTTCGCCGCTGAACAACAGCTGGGCGGCGTTCTGCAGACCGACGACCTGAGACAGCAGATAGGTGCCCGCGCCTGTGTCGGGGACGAGACCGCGGTGGACGAAGACCCAGCCGAAGCGAGCGGATTCAGCGGCGATACGCAGGTCGCACTGCAGCGTGAACTCGACGCCAAGCCCGACGGCGACACCATTCACTGCGGCGATTACGGGCTTCTTGATTGCGGGGAACGTCCAGGGTGCGGGCCGGTCGGGATCGGGCGTCGAGGCGTATGACTCCGCGCGTGCCTGCGAGGGGGTTTGGCTCGAAAGCTGCTGAAGGTCGGTGCCGGCGCTGAAGGCCCGTCCGACACCGGTGAGGACGATGGAACGGACGGCCGGGTCGCTCCCCGCCTGCTTCGCCGCATCCTCGATGAGGGCCAGCATCTCGTACGTAATTGCGTTCAGTTTCTCGGGGCGGTTGAAGCGCATCACCGCGACCTTGCCGTCGACGGTGTATTCGAAGTCGGCCAAAAGGGGAACCTCCGGGATGATCTGTTGGAGCAGCGAACGAACGCTGCCGATGCATCCTACCTGCTCCGCGGCCATCGTGGCTCCCCGGTGCGCGGCTCTCAGAAGAGCCAGCGCGTGGCCGTGCCCTCGAAGTTCGCCGTCTCGTTGAAGCCGAACACCCGCTGGGGAATCACGGTGAAGATGCCCTCGGTGTAGTCCATGTCCCAGTCGTATTTCGCGCGGTACGCCTGCCGCCAGCGATCAAGAAGCTCCGGGTCGCGCTCCTCATGAGCGCGGCCCTCCAGGATGACCGCCTCCACCGCGCTTTCGGTTGTGATGACGCACTCGGGATTGCTGGCCAGGTTGCGGGCCTTTCGCGACGACGTCCCTGTACTGAAAATCAGCCGTTCGTCAATCCATACCGCCCACACAGGCATGCAGTGAGGCCGCCCGTCCGGGCGGGCCGTCGCGACGAAGTAGTTACGCGCACGTTCGAGCCGCTCGCGGGCCCAGCTCCACGGCAGAATTCCCTCGCGGGCCGTAGAGATGCCGTACCCCGGCATGTATGGGCGGGTGGCGCGCGGCTCCCGCGGGCCAGTCCTGCTGTCCTTCTCGCTTTCCATCGCTGCTCCCTCCGGACTCATCCGGGCATGCTGCCACCGCATGAACAGGGTTACGGGACGGCAAGGGAGTTTGGACGTGGGCGTCGCCGGCCCGGAGATTGCTAGTGCAGCGAACTGTTTTCGAAGAGCCGCCGTGGGTTTTCTACCGTCATGGTGTGGATCGCGGCATCGCTCACGCCGCGTTCGCGAAGCATCGGGATGACATCCAGGGCGAGGTGCGTCAGGCGCCAGCTGGGCACCGCTGTATCGATAAGGCCCGGTGGCGCCCAGTGGAAGTTGCAGCAGGAATCGTGTGAGAGCGTGATGCGCTCCGCGTAGCCTTTCTCGACGAGCTTCGCAACCATGTCGGCCCGCTGCTCAGACGTCCGCGGCCGCGGGATGCCGATCCGGTCCATGCCACAGTAGCTGCCGTTCTCGATGATCTCCTCAAGGTAGGTGATGTCCTCCGAGTCGTCGCTATGGCCGATCACCGTCCGCCCGAGGTCAAGCCCTTCTTCCTTGAGCACGCGTTGCTGGTCGAGCCCGGTGCGGTTTGCCGGGTAGGTGTGGGTGCAGACTGGGACGCCCGTCTGGCGTGCGGCCCGGGCCGATGCGCGGAGGACGCGCTCGTTGATCTCCGTGAGCTCCGGCTCGGTGGCACATTTGATGACACTCGCGCGAACGCCCGTGGTGCTGATGCCTTCGGTAATGTCCCGCACCATGAGTGCCGTCATCTCGTCGTTCGTACGCATCAGGAAGTGAAACGGGATCGAGTAGTAGAAGCCGGTGGCAACGATGACGTTCACACCAGAACGGCGCGACACCTCGGCAATGAGGGTCGCGTCGCGTCCAAGGTCGATTGGCGTGAGGTCGACGATGGACTGAACGCCTGCGTCTTTCGCCGCCCGGAGGCGCGTTACCGCGCGCTCGATCTCCTCGTCTCGGTCGAAGAGCTCGGGATACTGCTGGTACATCGCCGGCCAGCCGACTCTCACATGTTCGTGCATCAGTGTGAAGCCGAGTTCAGCGGTATCGATCGGGCCTGTTGCGCTCTGAACGGTTGCCATTGGGGTGTCCCTCCTGCTGGAGGCGTAACAATACGCGCAGACGAATCCTTCGCCAACCACTGCTCCATCAACATCCGAAGCCAACAGACCGCAGGAGGACGTACTGTGAACTGAGGGTTGGAGCGGCCGGTGCTAAGGTGAGCGTTTCGGCATACCCTTGAACTGCGCTCCCCGGGAGGCCCATGCAAGCACGCACTCGGACGCTTCCTCGA
>JALOAP010000354.1 GCA_023228745.1 Dehalococcoidia bacterium
GTCTCCTCGTTGGTGCGTCCGAGCGCTTCGAGGACGGCGATACCGGTCTTCGAGTCGAGTGCTCCGGTCGGTTCATCGCATAACAGGACCGCCGGACGCTTGGCGATGGCACGCGCGATTGCCACACGCTGCTGCTCGCCGCCGGAAAGCTGCGCGGGGAAATGATCCATGCGATTCTCCAGTCCGACCAGCGCGAGCGCTTCCTCGGGACGCATCGGCTCGGAAGCGATCTCGGTGACCAGCGCCACGTTCTCGCGCGCGGTCAGACTGGCGATGAGATTGTAGAACTGGAAGACGAAACCGACCGATTCGCGTCGAAAGCGGGTCAGCGCCTCGTCGTCCGCACCGGTGAGTTCGTGGCCGCGACACTCCACGCGTCCGCCGGTGGGCGCATCGAGTCCCCCGAGAATATTGAGCAATGTCGACTTGCCGCTGCCTGATGCGCCGAGCAGCACCACGAATTCGCCGGCGTAGAGATCGAGATCGATGCCGCGCAGGGCATGTACTTCCACTTCGCCCATCCGATAGACCTTGGTGAGCCCCCGGGCGCGGAACACCAGCTCAGCATCAGGGGTCATGGAAAGCACCGCTCAGTGCAGTCATGCTTTTTTGCATATGGTCATTTGGGTCACCGATCTTACGAGATCAGCGTCATTCCAGCACTCTTCACGGCACCTGCATCGAACGTCATCGTCCTATCGCAACCTGCACTCGATGCGATGCTATGGATGAGACAATCGGCGAAGTCCGCCGATCCTTGGTTGAACACGCGCAGCGCCTTCAGTACTTGGTCAGCGCGGTCCACGACGATCTCTTTGGTCCGTAATAGCACATCGAGCACTTGCCCGACCTGTCGACGCGTCAGGTCGTAGCTGCCGCCGAGCACCCACACCAGTTCCACGACAGAGACCAGCGACACGAACCCGCGTGCTTCCACCGTCAGCGACTCCATGAGCTTGGTCGCCTTCGACGACTGCTTGGAGTCGTCCTGCATGATGTAGCGCACCAGCACATTGGTATCGATGCCGATCATCGAGCCGACGCCCCCCGCGCCGCAATCGTGCGATTCATATCCTCGATCGACACGCTCCTGTGCGCTTTCCCGAACATCCCTTTCAGTTCGGTGACGGACCGCGTCGCGGCAACGAGTTCGAAGCGACCAGGCTCCACCTCGATAAATTCGACCCGATCGCCCGCCTCGACCTGCAGCGCCTGGCGGACTTCGGCCGGAATCGTGATCTGGCCCTTGCTCGTGACGGTGGCGGTAGTCATGGAGTAAGCTCCTGTTAACTATTCCTTACTTTATTGTAAGGATGTTCGACTCGCAACTTTCATACGCCGGTAGCCTCCCATTGCGCGGGTCGCCGACGATCAACGGCAGCTTTCCCGAGTCCGGCCATTCCCTCCACCCGCTGACGATCTGCCGGCGTTCATGGACCGCTTCGAGCAGGCCTATGCCTCGGATCGGCTCACAAAGCCGCGACAAGCCGTTGCCGCAGCAGCCGCTCATCATCGCCTGCTCTGGATTCACCCATTTCTCGACGGCAACGGACGTGTCACGCGATTGATGTCGCACGCGATGTTGCAGGAGCTCGGCGTTGGCTCCGCTCTTTGGTCTATCTCAAGAGGTCTTGCTCGACGGTCTGCGGACTACAAGCGTCTGTTGATGGCAGCAGATGAACCGCGCAAATGCGTGCACCGGCCCATGACGGACGGGATTCCGGACGGATGGCGGACAGCATTCCGATGGCATGGCGGACAGTGCTCCGGAATGATGCCGGACAGTTCTGGATGATGAGCGGAATGGTGTCCGTCATGGCCGGAACGCTGTCCGCGTAGCCCTGGAACGGGCGTCTCGACGCAAGCCCCCTATCACCGCCACCCTTCGCCCTTTTCACAAAAGGGGAGCGAAGCGGTGGCGCAACCGAGGCTTGCGATGCGTAGGATCAAAGACTTACTGCGATTTCATTGGGTGGGTGGCATGAGCAGCCGCCGGCAACTGGCGCGCGCGGTGGGCTGCGGCAAGACCGCCGTCTCCGATTGCCTGCGACGGGCTGAGGCGGCCGGTCTGACGAGCTGGGAGGCGGTGGCGGGGCTGGATGAGGCGGAGCTCGAGCGCCGTCTGTACCCCACCCCAATGGCTCCGACGAGCCGCTCGCGCCAGCGCCCGCTGCCGCACTGGCCGACGATCCGTGAAGAGCTCGCCCGGCGCGATCATCACGTGACGCTCGCGCTGCTATGGACGGAGTACAAGGCGGAGCATCCGGACGGCTACCAGTACTCGCAGTTCGTCGATCTGTACCGCCGCTTCGAGCGCAAGCTGTCGGTGGTGCTGCGCCAGCAGCACCGTGGCGGCGAGAAGGTCTTCGTGGACTTCTGCGATGGAATCGCCCTGACCGATCCGGTGAGCGGCGAACCGATTCCCACCCAGCTCTTCGTGGGTGCGCTCGGGGCGAGCTCGTACACCTTCGCCATCGCCACGTTGTCGCAAGATCTGCCGGTCTGGCTGGACTGTCACGTGCGCATGTACGAGACCATGGGCGGCGTCGCCGCACTGACCATTCCCGACAATCTACGCAGCGGGGTGACGCGTCCGGATCGCTACGAGGCCGAGATCAATCCCTCTTACCGCGAACTGGCTCAGCACTACGGCACGTGCGTCATGCCCGCGCGCATCAGAAAACCGCGCGACAAAGGCAAAGTGGAAGCCGCGGTGCTCGTGGCGCAGCGCTGGATCCTCGCCGCCCTTCGACATCGCACCTTCTACCACCTAAACGAGCTGAACGCCGCGATCGGCGAGCTGTTGGATAAGCTCAATGATCGCGTGATGCGCCACGTGAAGCAATCCCGCCGTGCGCTGTTCGAGCGCCTCGATCGACCCGCCTTGAAGCCGTTACCGCCGCAGCGCTACGAGTACGCCGACTGGAAACAGGTGCGGGTCAACATCGACTACCACATCAGTATGGCCGATCACTTCTACAGCGCTCCCTACACACTCATCCATGAAACGCTGTGGTGCCGCGCCAGCCATCGCACCGTCGAGCTGTATCACCGTGGCAAGCGCATCACCAGCCACGTGCGCAGCTTCGTCAAATACGGTTACACGACCGATCCTGCGCATCGCCCCGCCTCGCATCGTGCGCATCTTGAGTGGACACCCTCACGACTGATCCGCTGGGGCGAAAGTATCGGCCCGCACACCGCCGCGGTCATCGAGCACGTCCTGCGAACTCGGCCGCACCCGGAGCAGGGGTATCGCTCGGCGCTGGGGTTGCTGCGCTTGACCGGCAAGTTCACCGCGCAGCGCCTCGAGCAAGCCTGCGAGCGGGCGCTGGCAATCCAGTCACCCGGTTATCGCACCGTCAAGACCATCCTCAAGCAACGGATGGAATCCGCGCCAATGCGCGATGCTGATACTCGCACCGAGGATGCGACCGCCCAGCTCGGTGCTGCGAATGTGCGTGGGCGCGATTACTACCACTGATCCCCTGCCACCCGAGGAGGCGTGCCATGAACACGAGCTGAGAATCACCTACTTCGAATCCGCCCATCTTCCACTGCAAGGAAAAACACAGAACCATGTTGATCGAACAGACACACCAGAAACTCATCGCCATGAAACTCTATGGGATGGCGAATGCACTGAAAGATCGCCTCGAGCGCATCGACCATCAAAGCTTGAGCAAGGACGAGTTCGTCGGGCTACTCGTCGATGACGAATGGCTGCACCGAGAGAATCGAAAACTCACCGCCCGACTGAAAGTCGCCAAGTTCAAGGAGCGCTCTGCCTGCATCGAAAACATCGACTACGCCGCCGCGCGGGGCCTGCGCAAAGATCAGGTGTTGGAACTCGCGCAGAATCGCTGGATCAGCGCGCATCAATGCGTGCTGATCACCGGCCCTTCCGGTGCGGGAAAAAGCTTCTTGGCGCAGGCGCTCGCCCAGCATGCGTGTCGCAGTGGCTTCAGCGCCCAGTACCTGCGCCTACCGAGCCTGCTGAGCCAG
>JALOAP010000353.1 GCA_023228745.1 Dehalococcoidia bacterium
GGTAGTTGCATCCTGGATACTGACAGCCGTAACCGTCGCGCTCCTTGACCCGCTTTCGCCAGAGGTCGTCGAGGATCTTCTCTAGGGTCTGCCGGCTGGGGAGCTTCATTCTACCCACCTCAGTTTGATTTTGTTCGTTGGGCACTCACTGTGTTCCAGAAGAAAATCAGCCAGGAATTGATACTCGTCTTTCCAATGATTCCCTACGTTTTTCGCAATCTTTGCCACGTCGCCGCATTGTTTGCATTCAATGAAGCTGTGTCTCCGCTGCTGCATTATCTGCCCCCAAAATCCAGGAACCGGTCCCGCAGTCCCAGGTTGTCGATCACGTCGTCGAGGCTCCGGGCGACGAATCCGATGCCTCCGTGTTTCCGAATGTTCTCCAGGAATGCCTCTTGCTCTGGCTGAACCTTTCCCTTCTCCGTCTTGACTTCGATGCCAAGGAATTGTCCTTTGTAAATTCCGAGGATATCCGGAACCCCTTTGGTCCCCATTGGCCCACCCCAATTTTTCCAGTTGAAAATCTGAAATCGGGCGAGTAGGTCGCGGATGCTCTTGGTAATGGTGGCCTCAGAGGTTGGCGATGGGGTTGTTTTCTTCTTGCGGTTCAGGGTCTGCATTGATTATTTACCTCCATCCTCGCTTTATGAGCCATGCGGTAAATAATTGCGTTGACTTCATTTTTCGTATGCGTTGGTATAGGACCTGCCTTTGAATGCTCAATTACTGTGTAGCCTTTGCTTACCGCTTCATCCCTGGTCATAAAGGGGATACCGTTCGCGTCACTCTGTTTGCAGCGTTTGCACCTGGCAACATAGCGATATGGATATCCATTGACATTCTTAGTTAAATTGATGATTCCTTCACCATCACATTCAGGACAGTGAAAAAAGTTTTTAATGGCTATCTTGCTCGGGTTTGCTTGAATCCATTCCCGATAAAATGCCCACATGATATTGGGGATGTTCTTTGGATATGTTTCAAATGTCTCGAAAATTTTGTCGGTGATCCATTCGAGCGGCTCAGCGGGAATCCTTTTGACACGCTCGAACCATGCTTCGGTAGTTCCGTCACTGGGTGCCTTTCTCTCATAGTAAATGCCAATGTCCTTCAAAAACTCCTTAAATTCGAATATCGTCATAAGTCATACCCCAATTCATCCTTGGTTTTTTCTGGTATTTCAACTTCGCTTTCCCACATCCTGTGCTTAATCCATCGTTCAGGGTCCTTCCATTCAGGTCTAAAGTCGTTTGGACCAGCCCTTTCTCGCCACACAATTTGTCGATTGATTGCACTCAGAATTGTATCTATCGGAGGCTTATCTCCGTTGAGCTTTTTCCAATTGATAAAGGCAGATTTCTTTGACCCTGACTTTTTTGGGTAGGCTTTCCAAAATTTCAAAAATTCATCAGAATACCCATCTGTTTTTTGGGGGACTATAGGGGGTATATTTTCTTTTGTAATATTGTCTTTTGTAATATTGTCTTTTGTGGTTAAGGTTTTCCTTAACGGTCTGTTTCGTAAAACCTTAACGGTCTGTTTCGTAAAACCTTTACGGTTAAGGTTTTCCTTAACGGTATCCCATTGATCAAAGTCCTTGTTAAACTTATACTTTTTGGTTAGACCGTTAATGTTTTCCGTAACGGTTAATATTTTCATTAACTCTAGCGTGTTTACTACTTGCGATGCCCTTACTTTGGATATCCTAAGTGCTTTCATCATCTGGGATAGTGCAATAAAATCCTCTACTTTGTTGTATCCATACGTCTTGCGAATTACGAACAAAGTAATTCTCATTTCTTGCCCAGATAGATTCGCTGAAATAAGCGCATCGAGAATTTCATTTGCTATCTTTGTATGGCCGTCTTCTGCCTGCGGGTTTGCCATCGATTACCCTCTCCCCCGTCACTTTCTCGATGAATCCCTGATGGCAGCCGCCTTTTCCATCATCCGGTAAGAATCAGTTTTGTTCTTTTTAGATAATGCTTTTATCTTTTCGAAATCTTCAGCACGAATTGGGCGTCTGCCTTTTTCGTAGTTGCAGATTGCACCTGCAGTGAGACCCAAGATATTTCCTATTTCTTCTTGGGAATAACCCATTGCTTTTCGAATAGATGTTATTTGTTCTGGAATTGTCATCATGCTGATAAGCATAAACGCTTTGTTTATACATGTCAAGGGTATGTTAACATGTTGTTGATTGATGAAATTTTAACTCGGATAAAAAAGTATCTCGGAACTGAAGTGGATGCGGAGATAGCACGAGCGCTCAATGTATCCCCTCAGCGCCTGAGTAATTGGCCAAAGAAAGGCTCCACCTATTTTTTATTGTCTGCCAGTCAACAATATGTTTATATCTTCTTGACATTAATAAACGCGTTGTTTATACTCTCTTTCGAAACCAAGCAACAAACGATCTTTGATCCCCAAGACCTACCAATCTTAACCAGCGGGTACGCACCGAGAGAATAAGCTCCGGCGGCTCCGAGAATTAAAAAAGGTGGCAAGGCCCCCAAAGCTGCGGCGAGGGGAAGTAAGGGACAAAAAAGTAAAGCTCTTCGAAGGGGGAAAACATGTTGACATATCGAGCAATGGAAAACGTCGCAGTTTCCCGGCTCAAACGGGTTGGGAAAATCATCATTGTCATTGTCGGTCTGATGGCGCTCTGCTGGATCATTATCCCAGGGGGATGCCTTATCTCTCAGGGAGCTAAACCGGTGCGGCTTGTGGGGGACGATACTCCTCAATCCGTATGCTTCCAAGAAGTGGACGGCTGGCGCTGTCAGTCTTTGGCGGATGGGAGGTAAGGCCTATGCATGCGAATTACGACATCGTCGAACGGGATCTCAATCGGCACTTATCGGACATCGACCGGGAAGAATGGTTCTCCGAACTGAATCGTCTCGGGTTCCCCCATCCCTGCCTGGATTGCCGGGAACGGTGTACACCGCAGTGCGAGTTTTGGGATGTGAGATCATGAAAAAATGCAATCCAGAGACATGCAAGACCTGCAAGAAATGGAAGACAGCGCAATGTTGCGAACGGAAACAGACGGGGAAGGACGCAGGTCCCAGCGACTGGTGTCTTGGATTTAAGATTGCCGGTAAAAAATGACGGCGCCTGCTGTCATGTGGCGGTCCCTTCTCCCCCGGGAGGGCCGCCACTGCCGGTTTTATGAAGGTGATGAGATGAATGAACACCAAGACATAATCGACGGAATGCCCTCCGTGACGGTAGTTATCTCCACGGTCTTCAAGCATTGGTTCAATTTTGACATGGTGCCGGAGGGCGTCCTGGAGGAAGCAAAAAAGCGCGGGGTCGATGTCCACCATTCCTGCGCAGTGCTGGCTCAGGGCCTGTTCCCGATGATCGCTCCCGAGTATCAGGGTTACCTGGATTCCTTCCGAGGGTGGTTCGACATGATGGTCGAGGATGTCCTGCTCGTCGAGGAACGCCTGGTGGATCCCGTTTTGGGATTCCATGGGTGTCCGGATCTGATTGTCTGGACAAAACAGCATGAGATCATCCTGGTCGATCTCAAAACTCCCGAAGCGCTGATGCCTACCTGGAAGTGGCAAATTGCAGCTTATGATCGCCTGGTCGAAAAGTGCAAAGGTTGGAAGGTTGATCGCGCCGGCTCTCTCCGGCTCCGTCCGGAGGGTGTGGCGCTGATGAAATATTACGAGGCGAAGGACAGGCGCCGTGATCTGGCGGTCTTCCTGTCCGCCTTAAATGTCTACAAAAACGCGGCTTAAGAAAAGGAGGAGGTGTGATTATGGGATTTGATTTTAGTGCCATGTTGGATGAGGACACAAAACGGAAGGTGGGGGACGAGGAAACTGTGGTGGACGCGGTCTATGCCGGCTCCGAGATGTCACTGGAAACGGTGAAGCCGAAGTTCCGGGATCTGGTGACCGGGGTCGATATCATGGTGGCCAGGGCGAATGGTCTTGTGGTCGATTCAGATGGCGGTCTTAAAGATGCGACTGCCCTGGGCGTCGATGC
>JALOAP010000355.1 GCA_023228745.1 Dehalococcoidia bacterium
AACCGAGTGCTAGCGGGAGGGGCCAGGGTAAGCAAAACCTCCACCGGTCGACAGCCACCACGCCGGCGCGGACAATCCTTTCGTGCTCCCGCCGGAACTCCAGGACCTGCTCGACCGCTATGCCCATGGCCCGTCGCTGCTGCGCCGGGCACTCGATGGAGTCGATGCGGGCACTGTCGGCCGTGTCCCGCCCGGGAGCGACTGGTCGATCCGTGACGTCGTCACCCACCTCGTGGACGCCGAACTCGTCCGTGCTGTTCGCATCCGCACGATCATCGCTGAGGACGAACCCCCGATCGTGCCCTTCGACGAGGGGCTCTGGAAGCGGAGGCTCCAGTATCTCTGGCGGAACCTCGAGGGCTCGGTCGCCCTGTTCGACCAGCTCTGCTACTCCACCGCCGAAATTTTGCGCCACGCAGGCAAGGACGCGTGGGCTCGCGCGGGCAAGCACCCCGACCGCGGAATCCTGACGGTCCGGGACCTCGTCCAGGCAGGCATCGACCATGTCGAAGAGCACACCGCGCAGGTGCGCGCGGCGCGAGAGGCATTCCAGTGAAACCCTCCCGCGTGCGTGAAGGTGGGTTCGTTGCAACAATGGGTGTGTGACGGATCAGCCACGGCACCGGACCCACGTCGCAGAACGCGCACCGACGGACCGGCCCGCCAGCGCAGGCAGCGTCGAAGTGCATGAGTTCGGTGTTGGCTGGAAGCGCAACCTCGTCTTTATCTGGATCGGCGTCTTCGTTGGCCTCCTCGGGGCCAATTTCGTCTTCCCCTTCATCCCCTTCTATCTCGAAGAACTCGGCGTCCAGGGCGAATCCAACCGCGCGGTCTGGACCGGGATAACGGCCAGCGTCACCGGCCTCTCGCTCACCATCACCGCCCCTCTATGGGGCTCGATGGCCGACCGTTTCGGCCGCAAGCCGATGTTCCTTCGCGCCCTCGCGGGGGCGGGCGCACTTATCGCCCTGATGGGCCTCGCCCAGGTCCTCTGGCACTTCCTTCTCCTGCGATTCCTAATGGGCGCGTTCGCCGGGACCATGGGTGCCGCGGCGGCCCTCGTCGCTGCGACGACTCCGAGGCCGAAGGTCGGTTACGCCCTCGGCATGCTCCAGACGGGACTCTTCGCCGCGAACATGGTCGGTCCTGCGGTTGGCGGCTATGTCGCCGCGAGCCTCGGGCTGCGCGAGTCGTTCTTCTTCTGCGCCGCCCTCTACGGCATTGCCGTCCTGCTCGTGTGGATGTTCGTGCGCGAAGGCCCTACCACCGGCGATCGCGAGCAGGACCCTCCCCCTGGCCGTCCGAAAGGCGAAGGCAGCCTCATCGGGAACCTGCGGATTGTTGTCGGCGAACGGCAGGTCGTCCTGATGTTGCTGCTGCTCTTCGCCCTCTGGCTGAGCACCACCTTCGTGCGCCCCGTGATGCCGCTCAGTATCGACGACTTCAGCGGCGAAAGCGGGCGCGTCGACCATATCCGCCTCGACCTGGGCCCCATGCATCGCTACATCCGTCAGGAAGCCGCGACGGGCCTCGTCTTCGCTGCTGTTGGGCTCACCAGCACCCTCGCTGCGCTGGCGGTCGCTCCCCTCGGACAGCGCATCGGTTACCGGAAGGCGGTCGCAGGCGCCGCCGCGCTCACCGGGATCCTGTTCATACCCGTTTCGCTTGCGAGCAGCTTCGGCGCCTTCCTCCTCCTGTTCGCCGCCACTGGCCTTTTCCAGGGGGCTATGGTCCCGGGTACCAATGCGCTCATCGCCGCGGCAACCCCCGAAGGAAAACACGGCAGCACATTCGGTCTCGCCGCGAGCATGCAGTCATTGGCGCTGCTGATCGGCCCGACAGCAGGCGGTGCTGTCGGCGCCCTCTTCGGGATCCACGCCGTTTATGTGGTTATTGGCCTCATCCTCATGGCTACTGCGGTTGCGGCTCAGCTATTCATTCGTGAGGCAGAACTGTTCCGGCAGCGATAAAAGCATCGAGAGCGGGCCATTTCGATGTGGCCTTTACCTGATGTCCATCCTTGACCTAAGCCAGAAAACAAAACTAGTATCCCGCCGTCTGCGTACTACGTAACGGGATCATTACAAAAGTACCCGGATGAAGAAGGAGGGAGGAAACCTTCATGCGCAGGACTCATTCCAAATGGTTCGTGCTGTTCGCCATGCTCGCGGCATTTTCCGTCATGCTCGCGGCTTGCGGCGGCGACGATGACGACGACGGCGACGATGGTGAAAACGGCGGCGGTGCCGGCTTTAGTGATGCCGGCTACAAGGCTGCCGGTCTCGACAAGGAGACGAACGTCACCATCGACGCTGGCCAGCCGATCAAGATCGGCATCTCCAGCGCCCTCAGCGGCGACGTCAAGGGCCTCGGCGTGCCCATCGCCGACGCGGCCGAAGCTGCTGGTGTTGGCGTTGAAATCAAGGGCCACGCACTCCAGTTCGTTCGCGAAGACGACCTCTGCTCGGCAGAAGGCGGCCCCGCGGCTGCCGAACGCCTGATCCAGGCAGGTGTCGTCGCGGTGGTTGGCCCCATCTGCTCGGGCGGTACCGCCGCCTCGCTCGGCATCTACGATGAAGCCGGCATCACCCACGTCTCGCCGTCTGCAACATCGGGCACGCTGACTTCGCCCGAGCGCGCCGAGGGCCCGTACGTGACCTTCTTCCGCACCCCGGTCCTCAATGGCGACGAGGCGCGTGAGCAGGCGAAGTACCTCTACAACGAGCAGAACGCCAAGAAGGCCTTCGTCATTCACGACACCGATGACTACGGCACCGACCTCGCCGAGCAGTTCGAAAAGCACTGGAAGGATCTCGGCGGCGAAATCGTCGGCTCCCGCACCGGGTTCGAAAAGAAGCAGACGGACTTCAGCTCGGTCATCAACAACATCAAGCAGGCGAAGCCCGACGTCGTCTACTTCGCCGGGTTCTATGCCGAGGCCACGCCGTTCATCCAGCAGATGCGCAAGGAGAGCAGCCTCAAGGACACGCTCTTCATGGGCTCCGACGGCGTGAAGAACGACGAGTTCATCGCTGGCGCCAAGGATGCCGCAGAAGGTGCGTTCCTCGCACTCCCCGGCACCACCGGTAGCGAATTCGAGACCTTCGCGGCGAAGTACAAGGAGATCTCCGGTGGCGGCGATGCGGCCACGGCGACCTTCGGTGCTGAGGCTTACGACGCTGCGTCAGCCATCATCAAGGCCCTCGAAAAGGTCGCAAAGGAGGATGGCGGCAAGCTCGTCATCGACCTCAAGGCCCTCAACGAGGCAATCAAGGACAGTGACTTCGACGGTGCATCCGGGAAGGTGAGCTTCGGCGATAACGGCGACCGCGCCGGTGCCGTCGTGCGCATCTTCAAGGTCGTCAGCGGAGCCTACGTCCAGGAAGACACTGGCAACTAGCTGCCAGGTCACAGACCATGACAGACGGGAGGGGCGTCGAAACGTTGTCGCCTCTCCCGTTCCTTTGTGCGCACACGCGCTAGAAAGCATGCGACATGACAGCAGTGTTTCTGATCGCCAGCGCTGAATTTTGGGCGGACCAGTTCGTGACCGGGCTGACGACCGGTAGTATCTACGCCCTCATCGCCCTCGGTTACACGATGGTCTACGGCGTGCTCCAGCTCATCAACTTCGCCCACGGCGAAGTCTTCATGATCGGCTCTTTCGCCGGCTACGGTGTGCTCGTCGCCCTCGGCGGCGACGACATCTCCGGCGTGATGATCGCCTTCTCGATCCTGCTCGCGCTCATTGCCGCGGGCGCCGCCTCCGCGGCCACCTCGGTCGCCCTCGAGCGCATCGCCTATCGCCCACTCCGGAACGCACCCCGGCTCGCCCCGCTCATCAGCGCCATCGGTGCGAGCATCTTTCTGAGCCACCTCGTCGATGACGGGTTCCTCAACGGTGCATCCCGCTTCTACCCCCAGATCTTCCCGCACGGGGAGATCGGCGCTGGCCCGCTCGACATCACCTATCTCCAGATGTTCCCCATCGCTT
>JALOAP010000489.1 GCA_023228745.1 Dehalococcoidia bacterium
CCGCAGCCCCTCGTCGCCATACTCCACGCCACTCATGAGCACGTGAAGCTGTTCGTCAACCGGAGCCATTTGGCGAGTCATGTTCTGCCCTCAGTCGGTGTGTTACTTCAGCAGGCGACGGGTTTCCTCGACGTCGCTCGCGATCTGCGCCGTGAGTTCCTCCACGCCTGCAAACGCGGCTTCGGGCCGGATGCGGTGGACGATTTCCAGTTCCATCCGGTCCCCGTATACATCGCCTTCGAAGTCGAGCAGGTGCGTCTCGATGGAGACGTGCCCTGCATCAAAGGTGGGACGACGCCCGATGTTTGTCGCCCCGCGGAGTCTCCGCCCGGCCACGTGCGCGTACGTCGCATAGACACCCAGCGCTGGCAGGGCACGGTCCGCCGAGACGGAGATGTTGGCCGTCGGGAAGCCGATGGTGCGGCCCCGTTCGAACCCTTGGACGACGGGCCCGGCGAGCCGGTAGTGCCGCCCCAGGAGTGCCGTCACGCGCTCCATGTCCCCCGCTGCAAGCGCCTTCCGCACGGCCGTCGAGCTGTACCGCTCGTGGTCGTGCATCAGCGGCTCGACCTGGATCACTTCGAACCCGAGCTCTGCCCCGAGCTTGCGCATGCGGTCGGGCGCATCCTTCGGTGCCCCGCGCCCAAACGCCGAGTCCGGCCCGAGCACCATCAAGCGCATCCGCAGCTTTTCATAAAACGCCACCGCCAACTCCTCAGCGGTGACCTCCGAGACCTCGCCCGTGAACGTCAATGGGATGACCCAGTCAGCACCCGCATCCCGGATGAGCTCCATCCGGTCCTCGAGCGAGGTCAGGTAGCTGGGCGGTACATCTGGGCGGAGCACCGTGATCGGATGCGGATGAAGCGTCACGACGCCCGGCGAAAGCGCCCGCTTGCGCGCCTCCGCTCGTAACCGGGCCAGTAACGCCTGGTGGCCGCGGTGGACACCGTCGAGCACGCCGATGGTGAGAGCGGTATCGGGGCCGGGCGCACCGGCGGCTAGTTGGGTAAGGGTGAAGCTGGGGATCGACATCGGTGTCGCTGTGTGTGAAGTGCTGTCAGAGTAGCAGGGGTGACAGTGTCGTTCACCCGCGCACCGCGGCGCAGGTTCCCCTCGCGCCCCCCGCAGCCTAGACTGGCGCCGTGAAAGCGGAAATCATCGCGATCGGCACCGAAATCCTGTTGGGCGAAATTATCGATACCAACAGCGCCTACATTGCCCAGCAGCTCCCTGAACTCGGCATCGACCTCTACTACAAGTCGGTCGTCGGCGACAACATGGGGCGCATCAAGGAAACATTCGAGCGCGCCTGGAACCGCTCCAACCTCATCATCACCACCGGTGGCCTCGGGCCGACCGACGACGATATGACCCGCGAATGCGTCGCCGACCTCTTCGGCGAGGAGCCCTATGTGGTTTCCGAGCTCGAACAGCGCCTGCGTTCCTTCTTCGCCTCGCGTGGCTACCCCATGCCCGAATCGAACATCAAGCAGGCATGGCTCATCCCCAGCGCCCGCGCGCTCGATAACCCACGCGGCACCGCCCCCGGGTGGTGGGCCGAAAAGGACGGCCGCATCGTCGTCTGCATGCCGGGTGTCCCGCCCGAGATGGAGCTCATGTGGAAGGACCACGTCCGCCCCGAGCTCGAACGCCGCTCCGGGAGCGAAGTCCTCGTTACCCGCACCGTCAAAACCATCGGCATCGGCGAAGGCACCGTCGACGAGATGGCCCGGCCCCTCTACAGCACTCCCGGTATCGGCATCGGCACCTATGCGCGGGCCGACGGTGTCCACCTTCGCATCGGGGCAAAGGCTCCCACGCGCGAAGAGGCCTGGCATCGCATCATCCCCGTCGAACAGGAACTCGACCGCATCTTCGGCAACGCTATCTGGGGCAAGGACGAAGACACCTTCGAAGGCCACATCCGCACCCTCTTCGCCGATCGCAACCGCACGCTCGCGGTGATGGAGTCCTGCACCGGTGGACTGCTCGCCAGCACACTCACGGACGTATCCGGCGCCGCGGACTACTTCAAGGGCGGCATCGTGACCTACTGGACCGAGGCGAAGATCGAGTCCGGAGTCGCCCCGGAAGTCATCCGGGAGCATGGTGTCATCTCCGCCGAGACGGCCATCGCGATGGCACATGCCGTCCGCGAGCGCATGGGCACGGACTACGGTCTCGGTATCACTGGCGTGGCCGGACCCGACCCGCAGGAGGATAAGCCAGTTGGAACCGTGCACCTTGGGGTTGCCGGCCCGGATGGCTTCCAATCGAGCATGAGTTCCTCGTTCAACAGTGGCCGTGCCGCCGTGAAGCGCCGCGCGGTCACCACAGCAATGCTCCTCCTTCGCCGCACCCTGCTGGACCAGCGGTGACCGTGCGCGCGGGAAGGCCGCCTTGTGGTGCGCCTCCCCGCAGCGTCCAGCATGAACTAGCTCACATAGCCACGTCGGTTTTACGCCAGCATCCGACCAAAGTCCCTTGTTCTCCTTCCGCACATCCGTTCTACTAACCGGGCCCGTTTCCGGGCAGTGAGGAGCGTGACGAATGAGAACAGCCGCCTCAACGGCAACCGCAATACGGGCGCAGGGCCTGGTCAAGCGCTACGGCGACGTCGTCGCTCTCGATGGGGTCGACCTGGAAGTCCCCCGCGGCACCGTCACCGGCCTCCTGGGGCCGAATGGTGCGGGCAAGACGACCACGGTCAAAATCCTCACCACCCTGCTCAGGCCCACCGCCGGGCACGCGAGCATCGAAGGCATCGACGTCGCTCGTGAACCTGCACGCGTCCGCGAAGTGATCGGCCTCGCCGGGCAGTATGCCGCTGTGGACGAAGTCCTGACTGGACGGCAGAACCTCCAGGTCCTCGGCGGGCTCTTCCACCTGCCCCGCGAAGCCGCAACCCAGCGCGCCAGCGAACTCCTCGATTGGTTCGACCTGGTTGACGCCGCA
>JALOAP010000356.1 GCA_023228745.1 Dehalococcoidia bacterium
AAGCCCAAGAAGCTAAAATGGCGGCTGAAGAAGATAGGCTCCGTTCCGCTGAAGCCAAAGAAGCCGGGATGCTTACCGATATGCGTAACCTTCCGTTCAGCAAGAATATGGCCCTGCTTCAGTCTGCCGGGGTAATTGACCCTTCCACGCAGACCAGCGATCCGAGAGCATTGGCGCAGATAGCAGGCGGTAATGTCCCTGCGGGAATGATGAGTGGATGGAATAAACCCACTATACAAGATAGACTTGCGGTTCTTTATCAATACGACCCCAAGGCTGCATTAGCAGAGGAGGTTAAGCTGATTGGCGTAAACCAGAAGGGAGGACTCACACTCCCAGGGCTGGTGAACTCAGGGAAGTATGATCCTGCTTCCATTCAGGATTTTGTTGATGACCTCAACAAGACCGGAAAGCCAAATCTGAAAATACTCAAGAAGATTGATACAGATAACAAAAACCAAACTGTGGAGCAGTTGACTGCCACGGCGTTGAATGATCCTGATCCGATGAAAAGGAAACAGGCCCAGGCCATTCTTGATGCTATGGAGAAAAGGCAAGCTCGTATTGCAAAGGAGGGCCGTGCGGTATTCTCCACAACCGCTACAGGTACACCTGGAATAGCTTACGAACGTGAATCAGGGAGATACTTTGAGACAGACGAAAACGGAAAAAAGAGATACTTAACATCATCGGAGGTTAAGGGACGCAATCTGCAATTCCGGGAAGAAACGCCAACAAATGACATTAAGGTTATGCAGCAATCTGTTCCGTCTGTTATCCAACTTGTAAATCAGTCGATAGATGCCCTTGACAAGACATCTACCGGCCCTCTTGCTGGAAGGTGGAAGGATGCGTGGTCAACAAAGATTGGCGCGGAAGATGCTGACTTTAGAAGGCTGAAAACATCTGTGAATCTGTTGCAAACTCGCCTCATGAAGATGCACGTAGGCGCAAGAGGCGGCGAGTACATAATGAAGCACTTTCAGGAAATTCTCACGGCAGGGAAGGATTCCCCCGGGAACCTCAAGGCTGCATTGCGTGAGATTGAGACTTACGCAAATGAGGTAAAACAGTCCATTGTTAATCCTCCCGCAACAGATAGACCAAAGGAACGAACTGTTGTCAGGAGGGGAACGTATAAGGGCAAAAAGGTAGTCCAGTATTCTGACGGGAGTACGGAATATGCAGAATAGCATTGATCCTAAAAAGGTTCAATGGGATTCGGAACCGATAAACATTGGCTCTGTCCAATGGGATGATGTGCCAATGCCAGCCAAGGGCGCGGAATCTGGTTTTTGGTCAAACATCAGTAAAGACTTGTCCAAGCGTGGCGGCAACCTGTCTAAGATTTGGCAGGGCGGTTCAAATGAATCTGTCCTTGATTCTTTTGGCAAGTCGGCCCTTCGTGCTTATTCCACGGCAGGACAGGGCGCAGGATTGGTCAATGACGTAATCGGCGAAGCTCTTAAATCCGGGTACAAGGCTCTTGTACCTGAAGGGGCGCAACAGGATATTGCTGCTGCGGGTAGGGGTTTCGCTGAGAGTCCAGCAGGTCAGTTGGTGGGTAAGGGTGTTAAGGCCGCATCGGATCAGTATGCCAAACTAAAAGAAGCCTACCCCGAATTTGCTATGGGTCTTGAGGCAACGGGTAACATTGCCGGAGCTTACCCTGTCCTAAGGAGTACACCACTAAGATCATTAGATGCACTTAAGGAAGCTGGTTCTGCCATAAAAAAGGGGGCGGTAACAGCCAAGGGGGCGGTAACGCCAACCCCTAAAAACTTAGCATCCATAGACAAGAAGATTGACGATGCCATTGTGTACGGATTCAAGAAGGGCATAAAGCCTTCTGTTGCCGGAAAGTCGGATGCCATGCTTACGCAGAAGTATTACGACAGCGCAAAGCAGGCTGTGCGTGATGTAATGTATAACGCGGAAACGCCCATATCGAAATCCCCCAATGCCCTTGAAGCCTTTTCTAATGGTGTACGAAACACCAAGATAGACATTTGGGACAGGGCAACGGCCATGACGCAACAGGCTGGACAAAGGGGCGTTACCGTTAGCTACGATCCTATCTTGTCCGATATGGCCTCCATTGCCGACGATGCTGTGAACCGGATTGGAAGCAAGGGCATGGTCAATGCTGCAAACGACATCTATGAAACAATTAGCGCGGAACTCGCAAGCGGAGGGCTGAACAACACCCCTCAGACGATGGAGCGTCTTATTGCCTCCATGAACAACAAAGCTCGTTCCTTCTGGCGTGATCCAAATATGCACGAAACAGCGGCAGTCTATGAACGTGCGGCTCAAGTAATGCGTAAAGAGTTGTTCGATAAAATGGGCGAGCTTGGCGATAGCGTGAAGGAACTCCGCAAAGCCTATGGTTCACAGCTTGCCATCGAAAAGGATGTGGCGCACCGGGCTAATATCTACGCCCGTAGGAATGAATTTGGATTCTTTGACCTTGCTAACATCCCGGCAGTAACCGCGTTTGTGGATGGCGTTTCGGGACTTGCTACGGGAAATGTATCAGGGCTTGCCAAGAGCGCAGCTATTCTCACGGCTAAACAGGCCATGAAGAACGCTAATGATGCGGAGAAGGTCATCAGGAAGATGTTTGGCAACGTGGAAACATTTGAGGCCATGAAGGGCAGGTATATGCCTAAAGACCTCGTTCCTACGTTTACGCCAAGACCCACGGGCTACAGGCCAAACTTCACGCGGACAGACATTCCGAATGAGCGCGGATTCATTATGACTGACAGGTACGGGAATGAGATATTCCAGCCTACAGCGAAAATGCCAACACCAGATACCATTGGATTGCCGGAAGGACAGGGGGTGCCACTCCTTACGTCCAACCCCATACTCGCTGAATCACAAACCATGAGAACCGGACTGCCTCCTGGCAAGGATGTTCCGCAAATACCGTGGCAAGATTTTGAAGTAGTAGGAAGTTCCCCAAGGGGAATGAGCCTTGTTCCTCGGCAACCGACAATCAATATGCCAAGAAACGTAGAGGCATCTAATGCTATGGATGCCGCCATAAGAAGTAGCGAAGCATTGAAGTCGCAGGGGTATTCCGGACCACCCCCCGTCCTTCAGGGGATGATGGGTAATGCAGTAATTCCAGCATTTGAAAATCAGCAAAAAGCCGTGCAGGAATTGTTCAGTAGAGCAAAAGACGTATTGCCCACATGGGACGTAGAAAGACTAAGGAGTATTGCTCAGAAATCCCCAATAAAATGGGATGCAAAGGACAAGATACTCATTATTGACACAATCAGAAAGTTGCAGGGTTTCCGCTAATCACTCCCACTTCCCGCTAAACGGATTGTACTGATACTGATACCCTTCCGGCTTCATGCTCCAAGTACCGGAATGAGGGTTGTAAGTGGCCCTCGATCCATTCGGGGCCATCTCCCATGACCCGACAAAGGGATTGTACTGAGGCGCATACGCCGGGGCAACCTGCGGCATGGGTAGATAATTCGGCATCGGCGTAGTCGGCTGGACAGGTGCAACCGGCCAGAACTGAGCGTAGCAAGGAACCGCAAAGAGAACCATCAGAACAACTGTAAGTTTCCTCATTGTAGGACTCCTTTCATCGTAGTTTCCACCCTTATAAAACATTCGTTCTGAAAAAGCAAGAGGTAAATCATGGCTTACGTTAAACCCTACACCGTCGACTTCAATCCTTCCGGCTCAACTGTCAAGGTGGGAATCCAGTATTGTGATGACAATATTGACCAGCTTGTGAGTGACCTTAATACCCATGAGGCGTTGACCACTTCGGCGCATGGTCTGACCAGCGGAGAGGGTACGATTGTCGGGACTGCAAGCGTAGATACCCTGACGAACAAGACGATCCAGGCTCCCACGCTGACCGGGACTGTGACCTGTTCCGGAGCCACGCTGACAGGTGGAACTGCGGTCAATATGACGCTAACCACTCCGTC
>JALOAP010000357.1 GCA_023228745.1 Dehalococcoidia bacterium
GATGACACTCTCTCCCTCGCATGGTGACCCTGCCACAACGAGGACTACCACGACCCGAAGAGCCCCACGGCCGGCACGAGCCCGAGGTCGTGGTAGAGTTGGTAGTCATCCCAGTAGGCATGTTCGTCGACGATCTTCTCGCCCTCCACCTCGAACACCGACATGCCCCGCACCTCGACGCGCTTGCCGGTGGCTGGCAGGTCGACTCCGTCGGCGACGGTGATCGGATGGTGGTTCGTTGCCCGGTACCGCCACTCGACCGCGACCCGCGAGCCATTCTCGAGGGCGCCGAGGATCTCGTAGCTCACGTCGGAGAAGGGCGCTTCGAGCGCCTTGGCGCGCTTCAGGATGGCCTCCCCCCCGCGGATGCTCACTTCAGGGTCCTGGTAGGTCGCGTCTGAGCCGTACACCAGCGCGACGGTATCCCAATCGCGCGCCTGGATGGCCCAGTGCAGCATCTCGACGACATCAATCGGTTTCATTTCACCCACCTCTGCCTGGCGCGGCGACGCGAGACTGTAGCTCCGCGAAGTAGCGCGCGGCTTCCTGGTGCCACTGCGACGAGTGCTGGCCGGGCGCTGCATACGCGAGGAAGTTCTCCACCGCCTCGCAGGATTCGACCTCGCCGGTGGCGTCGCAGCCCACGATCGCCCGCGTCCCGTCCTCGCGCTCGACCAGGGCCCAGCCCGCCAGCGCTGTCTCGAGGACCAGCCCTTTTTCGTTCCCGTCGGCGAACACCGCCCGCCAGTCCGCTGCCGCCGGCATGATCTGAAGGATCCTGTAGCCACTGAACGTCATTCACGGCCTCCGGCTGGAAACTTAGCTCGGGACGAGCACCGTCGCCGGCCGACGCTCAGAGCGGCGTTTGTCGATGGCCCTCGTGGCCTACCAGCGGTGTAGCCGTCGGGTCTCGAATGTTCTTGGGAGGAGGCAAGCCCCGCGATTTTGGTTCGGGAATTGCGGTCTTCCGGCTCTGAGCCGCCTCCTCGGATCCTCCCGGCCGAGGTGTGCCGGACGATGTGTCGCATTCACCCGGTGCACCCGACGCGGTTCGATCTCCGGCGTGCGGAGAGCGGATGGCACGGCACGGCCTGCGGGCCATCCCTTGGCCCGCGCTTCCGTCGGGGCGTCGAGGTGAAAGGCGCCACGCTGACTATGCTCTCGGTGCGCCAGCACGGCCGCGAGTGGGAGGCCCGCTGCGTGGTAGACGTGTAGGAGGGCAAGGATGGACCTTTCACGCCTGAGCAAGCTCGACGACTACCGCTGGACGACCGCGGCAGGCCCGGGGCGCGTGCTGCTCTACGGCAGCGCCGGGCTGCTCGCGTCGATGGATGACAAGGTGCTGGAGCAAATCTCGAACGTGGCGAGCCTGCCGGGGATCGTTGGTCCGGCCATGACCATGCCGGACGCGCACTGGGCTACGGCTTCCCGATCGGCGGCGTGGCCGCGTTCGACCCCGAGGAGGGTGGGGTCGTGTCGGCCGGCGGCGTGGGGTACGACATCTCGTGCGGCATCCGCTGCCTGCGCACGAACCTCGAGTGGAGCGAGATCGCTGGAGCCGCGTGGCCGCTGTCGGAGGATCTCTTCCGTTGCATCCCGGCCGGCGTGGGCGAAGAGGGCCACCTCCGGCTGAGTGGCCGCGACATGGAGGACATGCTCCGCGGCGGCGCGCAGTGGGCGGTCCGGCAGGGGTTCGGCTGCGATGCTGACCTGGAGTACGTCGAGGAGGGCGGCTGCATGGCCGGCGCCCTCCCCGAGTTCGTTTCCGAGCGCGCGAAGAAGAGGCAGGTCGGGGAGACCGGCACGCTTGGGTCCGGCAACCACTACCTGGAAGTGCAGGTCGTCGAGCACGTGTTCGACCCAGCCGCGGGTGAGGCGTTTGGCGTGCACGAGGGCCAGGTGCTCGTGTCGATCCACTGCGGCTCGCGCGGGCTTGGCCACCAGATCGGCAGCGACTACCTGCTGGCAATGGCGAAGGCCGCGGCCGGGCTCGGGATAAGACTCCCCGACCGAGAGCTGGCCTGCGCGCCGATCCGCTCGGCGCTGGGGGAGGAGTACCTGGGCGCGATGCGCGCGGGCATCAACTGCGCCCTGGCGAACCGGCAGGTGCTCACGCACCTGGCACGCGAGTCGTTCGCGCGGCTATTCCCCGAGGCGCGGCTGGAGACCCTGTATGACGTCTCGCACAACACCTGCAAGGAGGAGCGGCACCTCGTGGACGGCCGCGAGCGCGTGCTCTTCGTCCACCGGAAGGGCGCGACCCGGGCGCTTGGACCGGGAGCAGCATCGCTTCCGAGGCTCTACAGGGGTGTCGGCCAGCCGGTGATCGTGGGCGGCAGCATGGGCACGGGGTCGTACCTCCTGGTCGGCACGGCGACGAGCGAGGAGAAGTCGCTGTCGTCGGCCTCGCATCGGGCAGGCCGCGCGATGAGCCGCCACGCCGCGCTGCGACAGTGGCACGGGCGCAAGCTGGTCGACGACCTCCGTGCGGCAGGCATCATCATCCGGACGCGGTCCATGCGTGGCGTCGCCGAGGAGGCGCCTGCGGCCTACAAAGACGTCGACGCGGTGGCGGAGGCGACAGAGCGCGCGGGGCTGGCGCGGCGCGTGGCGCTCTTGCGCCCGAAGGTGTGCGTGAAGGGATAGAGGTGTGCACGATGGCGGCGCCATGGGTGACTGCGAACGCACGACCGCAGGCGAGCACGAAGCCGAGTGGGCCGAGCAAAGTGGCTCCATCGGGACTGCTCGGGGCGATCGCGACACGACGCTCGTACCGCCGGTTCCTTCCGACAGAGGTCGATCGGGCGACAGTCGACCGTGCGCTGCTTGCAGCAGGCTCGGCGCCATCGGCGCATGACACCCGACCCTGGCGCTTCGTGCGCGTGACCTCTTCGAAGTCGCGCAAGGAGCTTGCAGGCGCGCTGGCGGCCGAACTCGAGCGTTTTTACGCAGAGCGTGGCCTGCGCGGGCGAGAACCTCCTGCTCGCGTTCCACGCGCTTGGGCTCGGCGCCCGCTGGCTCGCCGACCCGCTCTACGTCCCGGACGTAGTCAGGCGCGTGCTCTCGCTTCCAAAGTCGTGGCTGCCCCAAGGACTGGTCATCGCCGGCTACCCCGGCGGGGGCCCCCGGCCGCGCCAGCCGGCGCGGCTGGCCGAAATCGTGTTGGAGCGCTGAGCCAGGATCGGTCCGTCGGTGCGCTGCACTCGCCGTCCGCCGTTGTCACGCGGAATCGATGCCGCTCGGATCTCGGTGACGCGGAGGCGCAGGTGGTCGATGTCGCTTAGCCGGTGGACGCGGGCGACAAGCGGCTCGATGAGCTCGCCCGGCGTGACGGCCCTTCCCGCAGGTTCGACATGGATGGGGCTGCGGGTTCAGGCCGCCGTTAGCCGTGACCTCACCGCCGGATGGGGGGCAAACGGCCCTGCTGCCTGCGGTTGGGGCTCACGTGTCGGCGCGAAAGGCGCCCAGCGACGCGTCGTTCGTGAGCCGCAGGATGACATCGGCGAGGAGCGCCGTGATGTCGACGACTTTCGTGTCCGCGGGCAGGACCGCTGCCGGGGCGGTGTTCGTGGTGACGTAGTTGGCGAGCGGTAGACGCTCCAGCGTGGCGGCCGCGTCCGGCTCCAGTGCCGAGTGCGTCACGGCCACGACGATGCCTTCGCGACTCCCGGCCTTCAGCGCCTCCCGGGCAGCGGCCTCGATCGTCCCGCCGGTGGTGACCATGTCGTCCACGATGACCGGCGTCCGGCCGCGCACCTCGCCTGTCAGTCCGGCGGTCGCCACCGTGCTGCCCGAGAGGCGCAGCTTGTGCACAGCGGCCATCGGGCAGCCCAGGGCGTCCGCGAAACGGGCCGCGAGCTTCACGGCCCCGAGGTCCGGGGCCACGACGACGGCATCCTCGCCGTCGACGAGCGGGCGGACCGCGTCAATCAGCAGCGGGACAGCAGTGACATGTTCGAG
>JALOAP010000358.1 GCA_023228745.1 Dehalococcoidia bacterium
GGCGTTACGCCCAGGAGCATCTTCGCCTGCCGTTCGTTCCTGCCGCGCATGGGACTGCCTCCTGTTGGAGACATGATCCCTCACATCAGCGATTCAGCCGATCCCACTTTTTCAGCACCCTGCTAGTCGGCGGCGCGGTCAGGGACAATGAGCACGGGCCGGTCGGCGGCACGCATCACTGCGTCGGTTGTACTGCCGAGTGCGAGGCGCGTGATGCCACCGCGACCGTGGGTGCCCATCGCGATCACATCGCACTGGTTTTCGCGCGCATACGCGAGGATCGCATCGAGGGGGCGGCCATAGAGCACGTCCCACTTTTCTCCGGGATTTGCGACGCGTTCGAGGTATGCCTGGGCCGCTTCGGAGAATTGCCGCGTGATTTCGCCCATGTCCGGGGCCGGGCCGATGCCGGTCCAGGCGACTTCGGCGATCGGATTGACCACGCGAAGAAGGTGGACCCGGGCGCCAACGGCGTTGGCGATGTCGCGGGCAACGGGCAGGGCTTTTTCGCTCGTATCGGAGCCGTCGAGCGTCACAACCAGCCGCCTGAAGCGGTACGAAGCTTCTTCGCCGGGGCGCACAACGAGGACCGGGATAGAGACGGAGCGGACGAGTTCGTCGGCCACCGACCCCTGGATCCAGCGCTTGAGCCCACCTTCCCCGTGGGAAGTGAGCGCGATGAGCCGGGTATCGCCTTCGGTGGCAACCTGGGCGAGTTGTTCAGCGACGTTGCCCATGCGGGTCTCGAGGGTGACGTTCAGGCCCGCGAGGGAGGGGTGTTCGGCTGCTCGCTGGAGGTATTCGACCAGTGCCTCGGAAATGCGCGCGGGGCTGTCGCCGGGGTCGATGCCGGCGCGCATCCAGATGCGCTCATCAAGCGTCCAGACGACCACGAGGTGAACGTCGCAGGCGAGACCGCGGGCAAGTTCAGCAGCCCACGGCAGTGCCTGTTCTGCGAGCTCCGATTCGTCGAGTGGGACCAGGATCCGGGCCATTACACGCCTCCCGGGCGCAAGATGCGCCCCCTCCATCGTGCATGGACGGCACGGAGTCGAGCAACCGCCGCTAGGGGTCCCGCGTGTCCTTGGAGCGCTCCTGCAGGCGCTTCAGGCGTTCGGCCTCGAAGTCGATGGGATCGCGGACGATCGCGAGCTTCCGCCTGCGTTCGTGCAGTTGGTCATCGTAGGTAAGGATTCGTGCTGCCTCTCCCATGTCACAATTGTCGGCACGCGATGACGATTCGCACAGATGGCAGGGCGGAACCGGTTGGCAACTTGTTTGGCGAAGACAAGTCCTTCAGAGTGACGGGTTTGTGACCGATGTAGTAGGTACGAAGCACACGAGGACGCCAAAAGCCGGCGAGACGTGCCGCCGGTCTCCGGCGGGCGGACGGAGCGCCGGGGCAGGTGGACGGGAGATTGGGCCAGCATTCGACGGCCCCGGGGGGAAGCTTCGGGCGAAGGCAGTACGGGGGTACGCTTCGACGGAGGGGGATATGTCGCAGCACGACGGAGAAGATCTGCTTCTCGAGCGGCTCCGCGAAGCCACGTCCAGCGAAGCGGGCCTCCGGCAGCTGCGTCACCGCTACGACCTGTTGCGGAGGGACTACGAGGTTTTACTCGACCGGGTAGCGGAGCTCGAAGAGCGACTTGCGATTGCCGGGACGAGCCAGGAGGCCGCTCCCGGGCCGCAACCGGCCCCTGCGGCCGCACCACCTCCCCCCGTGATCGCGGAGCCAGCGATGAAGCACCAACTGCTCGCGCCGCTCCTGCAGCTCCGCGATGAGTATGCCGAAGTGCTCGAGAGCATCCAGGCGATCGTGGGCGGATTGAATGCGGTGGTCCAGGGTGCGATGAAAGGGCAGCGGGGTTCGAACGCGAGCACCCGGCCGGGCGCGAGTACTGCCGTGCGGGATGTCGAGGTCGAAGTCCGCAGTACGAGTTTTGGCAACCTGCTCGATTTCCAGGAGCGGCTGGCAGCGATGCCGGGAGTGGCACGCGTATCGATCCACGGGATCGACAGCGAGCAGGCGACCTTCGTGATCGAGTTGGAGTAGGAGCGCGATTTCCGCACCGGAGAGCATGGTGGCGCTCGCATCCGGGTGCGAGAGATGGCGGGCTGAAACGGCCCTTTCGCCAGTCGTGCGGGGCTGGATTTGGGGGTAGCTGGCACACGAACTGGACGCGCGTACAATCCGGCGCATGCCACAGCCACTTACCGGCGTCCGCGTCCTTGAACTGGGCACATTCGTGTCCGCGCCCTTCTGCGGGAAGCTCTTTGCGGGCTACGGCGCGGATGTCATCAAGGTAGAGCCGCCGGGGGGCGACATCGCCCGCGCCCACGGACCGTTCAAAGACAACAAGCCGGACCCCGAGACGAGCGCCCTGTTCCTCTACCTGAACACCGGAAAGCGCTCTGTCGAGCTCGACCCGGGTACCCCCGCGGGGTTGGACGCGATCCTGCGGATCGCGGCGCAGTGCGACGTCGTTATCGAGAACTTCCGGCCCGCGGACCTGCGGGCGCTGGGCATCACCTATGAGCGGCTGCGGGAGGTGAACCCGCGGGTCACGCTGGTGTCGGTGACGGCCTTCGGGCAAGACGGCCCGTACGCCGACTACCGGTACAACAACCTGGTCGCGTTTGCGATGGGCGGTCAGATGTTCATCACCGGGACGCCCGAGGGTGGGCCGCTGAAGAACGGCGGTTACCAGGCTGACTACCAGGGCGGGCTGAACGCCTTCTCCGCGGCGACGGTGGCGCTGCTGGCGGCCGAGCGCGATGGCGAAGGGCAACACGTGGATGTCAGTGTGCAGCAGTGCATGGCGCCGATCCTGGAGGCGGGGATCCCGTACTACAGCTACCTTGGGCGCTGGAGTGGCGCGCGGCGGGGCAACCACATGGCGAGCTACATCGGCATCTACCCGTGTATCGATGGCCACCTTGGAGTGCACGTGATGCCGCGAAACTGGAAGCCATTCACGGAGGCGATTGAGCGGCCCGACCTCTTCGAGGACCCGCGCTACGTGACGCAAGCGGACCGGACCGTCCACAACGATGAACTGATGGCCGAAATCTATGCATGGGCGGCCGGGCAGACAAAACGTGAGATCTACGAACATGCAGGGGAGCTGCGGGCGCCGATCAGCTTCGTCCACACCATGGCGGACCTGCTGGAGAGTCCGCAGCTCAATGCACGGGGCTACCTGCAGCGCAGCGACCACCCGGTGGCCCGGGAAGCCGTCTATCCCGGGCCACCGTGGTGGATGGGCCCGGACGGCTGGAGTGCCGGGCGAGCGCCATTGCTGGGCGAACACACCGAGATGGTGCTCCGGGAGGTGGCCGGTCTGTCGGCACTGGAAGTTGCACGTGTCCGCAAGGAGGTGAGCGCATGACCAGCCGGGAAGAGGTGGCGCAAGCGATGGCCTACTTCGAATCGAGCGACGATATCGGCCTGCTCCATCAGCTTGTAGAGGAGGTCGCGCCGCGCGCGAAACGCATGGTCGGCCAGTTCCTGCGGCGCGGCAACGAAGACAGCATTCCGCCGCCCGCCGACCTCCGCGCCGCTCGTGAACCAGCCGAGCGCGACGCAGCAGTCCGCACCCTTCGCGCGACGAATGAGTTCCCGCTGCTGCAGGTCCTGGCGCGAAGCATCGGCCAGCGCATCGAGACGCTCGAGCTCACGGCCTCGGTGGAGTTTCCCGAGGGGGCGCGCGTGTCGGTGCCCGAGAGCAACACCTACCCCCCGAATGGCACGCGCAACGAGGGAACGGTGGAATCCACCGGTACGTCGTTGCGGGTGCGGCTGGATAACGGCGAAACATGGCAGGGGCCGCCGAGCCTGGCTCGACGCGCGGGAGGCGAATCGTGACGGCGCCGCTGGCCGGGGTTCGCATCGTCGACCTGACGATGGTGTGGGCCGGGCCGTTCGGCACCCGGCTGCTCGGTGATTACGGCGCCGA
>JALOAP010000359.1 GCA_023228745.1 Dehalococcoidia bacterium
CGGACGCATAGTCCGGGACTCCCCGAACGGCTATTCCTTCGCCTGCCCGAACGGGTGATGTGACGGGCCCGGCTCCACTGCCATGCTCGGATCACAGTCCGAAGTGGCGAAGGAGCCAGCAATGTCCACACCCGAAACCAATCCCCTCGTCCAGCTCTCCGATGGCCTCGCCGACGCAGTCGCGAAGGCAGGCGCATCGACGGTGCTTGTAGCCGCCCGCCGCCGCATCCCCGCCTCCGGCGTGGCCTGGTCCGCCGACGTCGTAGTCACCGCCGACCACGTGATCGAAGACGACGAGAACATCGTCATCGGCCTGCCTGACGGCCGCGAGGCGAAGGCCACCCTCGCCGGGCGCGACCCCGGGAGCGACCTCGCGGTGCTGCGCGTCGAAGGTGGCGGGCTCGCACCGGCCGAGCGCGCCCATGTGGTGCGGCCGGGCCACCTGGTGCTCGCGGTGGGGCGCCCGGGCCGCGGCGAACCGATGGCCTCGTTCGGCGTCGTCAGTACTGTCGGCGGCCCCTGGCGCACGTTCCGCGGGGGCCAAGTCGAAGGCTACATCCGCAGTGACACCACCTTCTTTCCGGGCTTCTCCGGCGGGCCGCTGGTGACCGCTGCCGGGCAGGTCGCGGGCATCAACAGCTCACGGCTCTGGCGTGGTTCGGGACTGACCATCCCCGTCGCCGCCGCGGAGCCGATCGTCGAGGCGCTGCTGAGCGGCGGCCGGCTGCGGCGTGGCTATCTCGGTATCGGCAGCCAGGCTACGCGACTGCCGGAGGCGCTCGCGGCGAAGGCGGGAGGCCAGGCAAGCGGCCTGCTCATCGTTGGTGTCGAACCCGGAAGCCCGGCCGACCAGGCCGGCCTGCTCGTCGGCGACATCCTCGTGCGCATGGGCGAAAGCGCGATCGCTGAGACGGACGACCTGCAGGCCGTGCTCGGCCCCCAGTCGGTGGGAAAGCCCACACCAGCGCACATCCTTCGTGGCGGCGAGCCGGTCGCGCTCACCGTCACCGTTGGCGAACGCCAGTAGGAGCATGGCAATGACGGCACCAACCCTCCCCTTCACAACCGGCGTGTTCGCCGAAGCGAGCGAGGAGCTCGCGGCGCATCTGCGCTCGGTCGTCGTGGCCGTGCGCACGGGCGCGGGCGGAGGCTCGGGCACGCTTTGGAGCGCCGACGGCCTTGTCGTCACGAACCATCATGTGGTCCCCGGCGAGACTGCGGAGGTCGTCCTTGGCGATGGCCGCGCCTTCGCCGGCCGGGTGGTCTCGCACGACCCGGGCCGCGACCTCGCGGCGATCCGCATCCCCGTGAGCGGCGTGCCGTCGGCAAAGCCCGCCGATTCCGATGGCGTGCGCGTCGGTCAGCTCGTCTTCGCCGCCGGGCACCCGTGGGGTGAACGGGGCGTGGTGACCGCGGGCATCGTGCTCGCGAAGGGCCCGGCCACGGTCGAGAACCAAACGCCGCTCGACGACGCGATCCAGGCGGATGTCCGCCTTGCGCCGGGCAATTCCGGCGGGCCGCTGGCTGACGCCGAAGGGCGCGTGATCGGCATCAATAGCATGATCGCGGGCGGCATCGCGGTTGCGGTGCCTTCGAACGCCGTCGAGCGGCTCCTCGCGGGCGAAGTGCCCGGACGGGCCTTCCTCGGCATCGAAGGGCGGCCGATCCCGCTGCCGCCGGCGGTCGCTGCTTCGTTCGAAGCGGTGGATGGCGCGGGCCTGCTTGTGACGGAAGTGGCCGCTGCGAGCCCGGCGGAGCGCGCTGGCCTCCTCCCCGGCGACATCCTCCTGCGGGTCGATGGCGCCCACGGCGGGCTGCGGCGGGCCACGCGCAAGCTCGAGCGGCTCCGCCCCGGTGCGCCTACGCGACTCGAGTTCTTGCGTGGCTGGTCCTTCCGCGAGACGGAAGCAACACCCGTTGCGCGCGACTGAGGTGCGAACACCAGCGGCAGCGGCCGGGCACCCTTCCCGGCAGTCTTCGCGCGCCGCACGATGGGAGCAGGAGGGCACCGTGGTCACTCCGCTCCCATCGCCCGGCGATGAAGGCGCGCCGCCGCTCTTGCGCACGCTCGTGCTGGCCCCGTACCCGGCGCTCAGGGCCGGGCTGCGCACGCTGCTTGGCGAAGTCCCGGGCATCGAAATCGTGGGCGAAGTGGCCGACCCGGCCGCACTCGACGGAGTCGACGTCGACCTGCTGGTCGCTGATCTTGGCGACGAACCCGACGACCTGTTCGATGCGCTCGCGTCGACGCTGCCCGCGGTGCTGCTCGCTGACTGGCCGGTGGCACTCGACGTGGCCCAGGTCGCTCTCGCACCCCGGGCGCTGTTGCCGCGAAGCGCCAGCGACGCGGAGCTTCGTGCGGCCGTGGCGGCTGTCGCGCTCGGCCTCTCGGTGGTGAGCCCCGAAGCACTGGCGACGCTTCCCGGCAGGGATTCGCCGCTCCCGCACGAAGCGGGCGAGTCGCCGCTGACCGAACGCGAGCGCGAGGTGCTCGAACTGCTGGCGCTTGGGCTGCCGAACAAGCAGATTGCGCGGCGGCTCGGCATCAGCGAGCACACGGCGAAGTTCCATGTCGGCGCGATTCTTTCGAAGCTCGGCGCCGCCAGCCGCACGGAAGCGGTGGCCCTCGCCGCGCGCCGGGGCCTGCTCGCGCTGTAGGCAGGCCTCAGCTGTCCAAACCCGCACAGGGCACCGGGCACTCCGCTAATCTCCGCGCGAGATATCCTGCGGGATATGGCCCACAGGTTTGTGCGCGCGGGATTGGTAACAGTGGCAGGAGTGTTCGTCGCGCTGCTTTTCGCCGCCTGCGGGAGCGGCGATGGCGCATCGGTGCGCTGGGTGACGCCAGCAGGCGAAGCGGCGGATACCCCGGCCAGTTCGAGCGAAACCACGTTGCCGCGCGTACCCGAGACGCCGACGGCGACCGGCCCCCGCTGGCCCGTGACGCTCGCGGCAGCGGGCGACGTGATGCTCGCGCGGAGCGTTGCGAACTCCGTGACGGACGAGGACCCGGGGGGGCCCTTTGCTCATGTCCGCGACCTGCTGGCGGGCGCGGACATCGCCGTCGTGAACCTGGAATGCGCCGTGAGCGACCTCGGCGCACCCGAACCGAAGGCGTACACCTTCCGGGCGCCACCGTTAGCCGCGCAGGGTCTCGCCGAGGCTGGCATCGATGCAGTCGCGCTGGCGAACAACCACGCCGGCGACTACGGCCCCGAAGCGCTACTCGATACGCTCGCGCGACTCGATGCGGCGGGCGTCGCCTCGGCGGGCGCCGGGCTGGATGATTCGCGCGCCTACGGTCACGTCATCGTCGAGCGCGCAGGCGTGCGCTTCGCCTTCCTCTCCTTCGCCGAGATCCCGCTCGAGGGGAGCGGCTACGACATCGAAGATTGGCGCGCGGGGCCGGGGGCGCCGGGCATTGCGTGGCTCGACGACGACCGCGTGCTCACAGCCATCGCCACGGCCCGCGGCGACGCGGACGTTGTTGTGGTGCTGTTCCACTACGGCCACGAAGGGCACAGTTCGCGCTCATCGCGCCAGGTCGTCATTTCACACGCAGCCATTGATGCGGGCGCGACGCTAGTCATCGGCACGCACTCGCACGTCTTGCAGGAAGTCGAGGAGTACGGCAGTGGGCTCATCGCCTACAGCCTTGGCAACTTCGTGTTCGACGGCTTCGACGAGTACCCCGGCGGCACTGATAGCGCCATCCTCCAGGTCACGCTCGGTCCCGAAGGCGTGCAGTCGTGGGAGCTGGTCCCGGCGGTCATCGGCTGGGACGGCCTGCCGCGCGTGGAGTGAGGGTCGCTCCAACGCTCGCGGCTCCTGTGTGCCGTGGCGAAGGGCGATGATGATGACGCCGTCGCCCTCGAAGCGATAGATCAGCCGATAAGGGCGGACGATTACCTCGAAGTAGGGTCCATCG
>JALOAP010000360.1 GCA_023228745.1 Dehalococcoidia bacterium
TCGACCACTGGCAGCCGGAAGCTGGCGCCACCCCGCACGACGCGAAAACCACCGCGCCCGGTGAAGACGGCGACCTGGTCGGGTGGAACCTTCACGTAGAAACGGGCGTAGAGCGCCGCGACAAGGATGACGACGACGGCAATGCCGCCGACTACGAGTGGGATTGCTGCGGTGCTCACGACGGCTGCTCCTCCTGTGTGGCGGCTGCTTCAGCGGACTCCCGCTCCAGCGGGGCAACGACGGCCATCCCCTGGCCGGTGTGGACGATGCGGACGACTGTCCCCAGCGGGATTCGACTTCCATCGGCGGAGCGCGCAGCCTGTGCTACGCGGGCGCCGCTGCTCGCCGCGACCAGCGTGACGCGCCCGGTACCACCTTCGGGAATCTCGGCAGTGATGCGGCCCTCGGCGCCAACGAACTCGCTTTCGCTCACCCGGACCCAGCCTTGCTGGCGTGCCATCGGCAGCACGATGAGGAAGAACGTACCGCCGGCGACCAGCAGGCCGCCCACCACGGCGAGTCCAACGGACGCCCACAGCGGCCAGCCAGACGTTGAGCCGATGAACCCAAAGCCACCGAATGCGGTTGCGAAGACGAAGAGGATGCGCGAGCTGAACGGCGATGCCGTCGCGCCCTCCGTGCCCACTTCGCCGCCGGAATCAGCGGTCACGTCCCCGAGATCGAAGAGTTCGCCGATCACGAAGGTGATCACGGTCAGCACTAAGCCGAGCCCGAATATCACGAGGAATGCCATGGCCCCTCCGGTGGACGTAGCTCCGCCCTGGCGCCCACACGTCGTCGCTCAGGTCAACGGCACCGTTGCCACACAGCGCCGTCGCGGGCGCCGCGGCGCAACCAGTGTCGCACGCATACTACACAATCAGGCCGGGGAGCATCCGCTGCGAACAATCAGTCAAGGAACGCAGAGTAGATGATGCTCTTTAGCTGGCCGCGGAAGTTGAAGGTGGCTGATGGCATGAGCTGTGTCATGAAGATGACGACCAGGTCCTCCACCGGGTCGACCCAGAAGATGGTCGAAGCAGCGCCGCCCCAGTAGTAATCGCCTGCCCCCACAGTGCCCGCCTGGACCTCATCCAGCGTGGTCGCGAAGCCAAGGCCGAAGCCAACGCCTTCGTGGGCGGTCTCGGAAAACGCACCGATCGCCATGTGCGTCAGGTCCGCGCCGCCGGCAAGATGGTTGCGGGTCATCAGCCGGAGGGTACGCGAGCCAATGATCCGCTGCCCGTCGAGTTCGCCACCACGGCGCAGCATTTCGCAGAACCGGAGGTAGTCCGCCGTCGTGCTTGTAAGCCCTCCCCCTCCAGAGAGGAACGATGGCTGCGAGAGGTACGTGCTGGACTTCGGGTCGTCGATGAGGCGAAGCGTCTTATCGGGCTCCCGCCGGTAGTTCGCCGCGAAGCGCTCGACATTTTCCGGCGCTACGGAGAAGGCGGTGTCGTGCATCCCGAGCGGCTCAAAGACGTGCTCCTGCAGGTACTGGTCGAACGGCTGTCCAGACAGCACCTCGACCAGGTAGCCGCACACGTCGGTCGAGTAGGAGTACATCCATCGTTCGCCGGGCGAGTAGCGGAGTGGCACCCGCGCGAGCTTCTCGACAAAGGTGCGCAGGGTCTCGCCGCGACCGCGAACCACCCCTTCGCGCCGGTACGCCTTATCGACGGGGTGATTTGTGGCGCCATAGGTCAGGCCGCCGGTGTGGCAGAGGAGGTCGCGAAACGTCATTGGGCGCTCGGGCTCGCGGGTCTCCATCGCTTCGCCGTCGCCCGAGACCCAGACGCGCTGGTCGCGCCACTCGGGGATGACCCGGTGCACCGGGTCGTTGAGCTGGAACAGGCCCCGTTCGTAGAGCGTCATGAGGGCGATGGACGTGATTGGCTTGGTCATCGAGTAGATGCGGAAGATGGTGTCGTCCTGCATCGGAAGGTCGCGTTCGCGATCCATCCGCCCCAACGACCGGAAGTACGCAACATCGCCATGGCGTGCGACGAGGGCCTGGCACCCCACGATCTTCCCGGGCTCGATGTAGTAGCGGTCGAGGTGCTCGGTGATTCGCTCCAGTCGCTCGCGAGAGAAGCCGACAGTGTTCGGTGCGATGCTCACCAGTCCCCCCATGTTGGGCCTGCGAAGAGTACGACGACGCTGCCGCACGCTCCGTCGCCGGCACCATACCTGCTCCTGCCCGCCGTGTCCTGCGAGCTGCGGCACCGAGGAGCGCGCCCCGCCGCGGGCGCGGCGGGCGCGCACTGGTGCGAGGCTCAGGCCCGCCGGACGGTCAGGCCACCGTCGACCGGCACAGCAACGCCAGTGATGAACGATGCCGCGGGCAGACAGAGGCTCAGCGTCATGTGGGCAACTTCCTCCGGGTCGCCGTACCGCCCCAGCGCCGTGCGGCGCTTCGCGTACTGAAGCTTGGCCTCTTCCGGGATGGCTTCGGTCATCCCGGTGCGGATGGGTCCGGGGCAGATGCAGTTGACGGTGATCCCTTCGCGGCCGAGTTCGACCGCGAGCGAGCGGGTGAGGCCGACGACGCCATGCTTTGCGGCAGTGTAGGGGCTAATCCCCGGCGTCGCGCCCAGGCCTTCGGTCGAGGCGATGTTCACGATGCGCGGGCTTTCTGACCTCCGCAGGTGGGGCAGCGCCGCGCGGATGGTGTAGGTCATCGCGGTAAGGTTGACCTGGAGGGTCTCGGCCCAGACAGCCTCGAACTCTTCGCTCGTGATGGGCCCGCCGCGCGAGATACCGGCATTGTTCACCAGGATGTCGAGTCCCCCGAACTCCTCCACGACTTCTGCGATGACCCGCTCGACGGATTCCCGGTGGCCAACATCAAGGTGCCACGCGCGGCCCTTCTGCCCCGCGTCGGCGATTGTCTTCGCGACGTCATCGATGCGCGCATCGCGGTCGGTGGCAGCGACGCTGGCACCCTCATCGGCGAACAGCAGCGCCGTGGCACGGCCCATGCCGCTGGCGGCACCGGTGATGAGGGCAACCTTGCCCTGGACGGAACGACTGAGCTTCGAATTTCGCATGCTGCCGTTATACACCGCCACCGCCGCAATGGCGCTCACGATGCGGCGACAGGTTCGGCGTTCGGGGTCACCCTGGCCTGTGGAGCGGAGTGCGCGTTCCCAGGCCGGCCCCGTTCCGCAGCTTGCCGGGGCAGATGCCGCTTGCCGCCGCTAGCGCTTACGGGCGCGGAACCGGATCGCGTAGGGATTCGTGTCGACCTGTACATCCGTAAACCCGGCGGCGGCCAGGCGTGCCGGTAGCGTCAGCGGGTCGACCGGAACACAAATATCGTCTTCGTGGAGTTCGCGAAACGCTTCGCTGTCCAGGCTGTCTGTCCCGGCGAGGATACCCCCAGGGCGAAGGACGCGTGCGAGTTCGGCGAGCAGGCGATCCTGCAGCTCGGGTGAAGGCACGTGGTGGAGCATCGTGAACGAGAGCGCGGCGCTGAAGCGTCCGTCCGGAATCGGAAGCTCGGTTGCATCTGCCTGGATGATCTCGACGTTCGTACCGGCGAAGCGGCGGGCGAGCGGCTCGGCAAAAAGCGGGTCGAGTTCGACAGCTGTGAGCTGCGGCGTCATCGCCTGGAGGACGCCGGTTGTGCGCCCGGGCCCAGGACCGACTTCAAGCACGTCGTCGCCGAGCTCTGCTCCCTCCAGGATCCAGGGAATGATGTGGTCCTTGACGGTGCCCGCCCATTCGTCGCTCGCGCAGAGTTCGTGGTGCTTGGCGTTCATGTCGCCTCCCCTCCAGTAGGGCCACGATAGCCGCGGAGCGGGGCAGGGGGCAAAAAGAAAGGCCTCTCTCAGGAGAGGCCGTGTTGATTGTTGGAAGGTTGGTAGCGGGGGAGGGATTCGAACCCCCGACCTTCGGGTTATGAGGGCATCT
>JALOAP010000361.1 GCA_023228745.1 Dehalococcoidia bacterium
GAAGAAGAGGCGCCGATGCCGGAGCGGCCCGCGGGACGTCGCGATGAATTCGATTCCCTGTTCGTCACAGAAGTCCCGGTCGTAGGTTCCCCGGCCGGCCCCAACCCAGGTCGTACCCGCTCCATCGGCCCACGGTTCGATGATCGGGCGTACTGCGGCGAGCAGGCCGCCGTTCCCTGATTCGGGGGCACTCCCGCCGGGCGGATGGTCGTGGTCCAGGTAGGCGCGGTTGGCAAGAATCAGATCTGCACGTGGAGGCATGTGGACCAAGTATAGGCGTTGACCTCCAGCGGGGGCCGCGGAGGTACGCGACGGGCGCTCCTTTGGCCCACACCGCGTCCTTCGGATTGCCCATGCGCCCGCTCTCAATCTCCGTCATGATAGAGGCAGGAGGTTTGTGATATGGGGCTCATCTGGGCCGTCATTCGCCAACGTTGTCCCCGGTGCCGAAAGGGCCCGGTGTCTCAAGGGCTGATGACCACGCGGGAGCAGTGCCCGGTGTGCGGGCTGGTCTATCGGCGAGACTACGGGTACTTCGTGGGCGCGATGTACGCGGCCTACTTCTTTTCGTTCGCATCAACCCTGTATTGGCTGCCCATGCTCTTCCTGGGGGTGAACCCCTGGCTCGTTGTGGCACTGCCAACCATCCAACTGATCATCCAGGTGCCGATTACCTTCCGCTATGCACGCGTCATCTGGCTCCACCTCGATCACCGCTTCGACCCCGAGGCCTTACCGCACGCAGCCGGGACGGAAATGTTGGGATAACTCCCTAGTGGTCATCCCGTTTAGTAGCGCGTAGTATTCAGCCAAATGAATGGCACCGTGAGCGGCCGGTTCGCAGTTCCCCGCCAACGGAAGTCGCTGGTCGCCAGGCCACGTCTCACCCGCAAGCTCCACGCAGGAATCGGCACTGGCCTCGCCGTCGTCCACGCGCCCGTCGGATTCGGCAAGACGACGCTGCTTGCCGCGTTCGCCGGCGAAATTGAGGAACACTTCAGCGTCCGCTGGCTCAGCCTCGACGCCTCGGCCTCTAGTCCGGAAGTCTTCGCTCAACAGCTCGCCATCGCGCTCCTTGGAGAGGACGTCCCCGAACCAGCCACTGCCGACAAGCTCGACGACCTGCGCGCCTACCTGGGCGTTGCGCTGCGGCGTGCGGAGGAGAGTGCGGGCCTCCCGCCCTTGCTGATCCTCGACAACGTCCACGAGATCGCCGGCGCCCAGGACACCTGCGAAGTTCTCGCCTGGTTCATCGAGAGCCTTCCCGATGGCGCCGAAGTCGTCGCCGCCGGCCGTGCCCTTCCCCCGCTCACGCTCATCTCTCAACGTGTCGCGATGGGCGACTGCGTGCTAATCGAAAGCGCGGAACTCGCGTTCTCGCTGGAAGAGATCGCGGTCCTTCTCCCGGAACACAGCCCGCTCGATGCGCACGAGCTGCTGGCCGCGACCGACGGCTGGCCCGCCGCCGTCATGGCAACCATTGCCGGGGGGGTCACCGTCCCGGGGCGCGGGCTCTCTCGTGCGAATGCCGCCTGGGAGGAGTTCGTCGGCTCTGAAGTCTGGGGTTCCATCCCCGCCGAGTTGCAACCCGCGATGCTCCGCATCGCCGTGCCCTACATCGTCTCCGATGCCCTGGGCGCCAAGCTGCTCGGCCGCGCGCAGTGGCTCGCCCTCCGCCGCTGGCTCGCCCTCCACGACTTCCTCTACGAGCCGCTCAGCGACGAAGGCCTTCGCCTCAATCCGCTGCTCCGCCGCTTCCTCGTAGTCGAGGCCCAGCGCACTGAAGAAGCACGCTTCGAGGACACAGTCCGCGCCGTTGCCGAACACCTTGAGCTCAACGGAGACATCGCGGAGGCGATCGAGATCGCCCGTGATGCCGGGAGCGTCGATGTGCTCGTCGCGCTCGCGCGTACACACAGCCGTCATCTGCTCCACCAGGGTGCGTTCCTCCTCCTCCGGCGTGCCTACGACGCCATCCCCCAGGAGGTGCTCCAGGCGACGCCGCTCCTCGACGCCATGCATGCCCGTGTCCTCGCACACACTGGCCGGCCCGGCGAAGCACTCGATATCGTCGAGGACATCCTTGCCCGCGAGTCTGCCTCCCGCGAGGCCAAGATCCACGCGCTGCTCGCGAAGTACCGCGCGCTTCGCCTCCTCGGCCGCCCGGACCAGCTCGCCCAGATCTTCGAAGATGCGCGTGACCTGGGGGCGACGCTCGATGCGTCGCTCGCTGCCGAGCTTGCCTACAACGAAGCCCACCTCGTGCTGGGCCTCGATTCGAACTTCAAGCGCGCGCAGGAATTATTCCGCGAAGCCTTGGCCTACTGCCGTGTGAGCCGCTCGCCCACCCTCGAACTGCTCGCACGCTCGTCGCTCGGCCAGCTCCTGGCTATGCGCGGCGACTGTCCCGCGGCCGTTGCAGAGCTCACGCAATCGGCACGCGGATGGCGCGAAGTTGGCGGCTCCTCGAACCTCGGCTGGGTCCTGAACAACCTTGGCATGGCCCACCTCTCCGTCGGGGACTTCGAAAGCGCCGTCGTCGCCCTGGAAGAGGCCCGCCGAGAAGGTGAGGCCTGCGAAAACACCCGCAACTTCGCCTACGCTACCGCCTCGCTCGCGGATGCTGAACTGGCGCTCGGCCGTTTCGACCGTGCGAAAGATCTCTACAGCGAGGCTATCCGCCTCTGTTCCGAAGAAGTCCCGGACGAATCCCTCGCCTCGCTCTCGATCGCCGGGCTTGCCGGCGCCCTCCTGGGCCTCGGAGACCTGCAGGAAGCCGATTTCTTCGCCCAGCGCGCGCTGTACATCGCGGAATCTGTCGGCAACCCCTACGAAGTGGGAATGTGCCTGGTGCAGCACGCTGCGATCGCTTCGGCGGCCCAGGATCACACTACGGCGCTGGGAGCGGCCCGCCACGCCATCCAGCTGTTCGAGACCATCGACGGTGAAAGTTCGCTCCGCATCGCCTACTACCGCCTCGCTGTCGTCCAATTCCGCGCCAATCGGCGTGGCGAGGCACAGGCGACGCTCCAGGACCTTGCCGTCCTTATCCGCGAGCCGTGGATGTTGGGTGCGCTCCTCCCCGCAGTCCGCGAACAACCGATGTTCGCGCAGTGGGTGGCCTCTCGGGGCGTCCTCGGTCCTGCCTTCCGTGAGCTGCTTGAGCGCAACACCTTTGGCGAGGCCACGCACGCGGCTGAGGAGTTGCCGGGCCGCATTCCACGGGTCATCGCAAGAAGTCTCGGACAACTGCGCGTCGCCGTCGGCGGGCGCGAAGTGAGCGATGAAGCATGGGCCAGCGCGCGTGCGAAGGAGCTCTTCTTCCTCTTCCTCGCCAACCGTACCGGCATCCGCAAGGAAGAGGCGGTTGACCGCCTCTACCCCGATCTCGAGCCCGAAAAGTGCAATTCGGCGTTCCACTCGAATCTCTACCGAATCCGGCGTGCGCTCTACCAGGACAGCGTCGTCAAGAAAGACGGCGCCTACATGCTGAATCCCGATGGGGAATTCGACTGGGATCTCGAGCGCTTCGAGCATGCCCTCGATCGCGCCGCAGAGCTTCCCCCCGGCTCCGATGAGCGCGCGAAGCACTATCGCGAGGCGCTCGCTCTCTATCGTGGGCCCTTCGCGGAGGCGTTCTACTCAGAGTGGGCGGAATCCCTCCGCCGGCGTGTCGAAGAGCGTGCGCAAGAGGCGCTTTCCACGCTCGCCGGTTACTACGCCGGCCGCGAGGACTACGAAGCTGCCGCGGGCGTCATGGAACAGCTACTGGAGCGGAACCGGTTCAACGAGGAGGCGGCCTATCGCCTCATCACCTACCGGGCACGCGCGGGCAATCCCGCCGGCGCACTCGCTTTCCTTGACGACTACAGCGCGACCTATCGCCGTGACCTCGGCG
>JALOAP010000362.1 GCA_023228745.1 Dehalococcoidia bacterium
GCGTGCGCCCCTGGCCATTCGCCGGGAATCTCCAGGCAATATCCGCCGATCCAGTCCCCGTCTCGCTCGTAAACCGCGGTGGACTCGTTGACGCCCCTACCCCTTCGTGGGGAGCTTCACCTGCACGTTGCCGCGCACAGAGGGCTGGCCATCGGCGAGCGTCACGACTTCCAGTTCGACAATGTTCTCGCCGTCCTCCTGGCGCTTATCGACGACATGGCCGGCGAGCACGAGTTCGCGGTCGGCGACATCGGGCCGGCGGTAGGCGATGCGGAGGTTCGAAACGAGGGCGTCGGGGCCAGCCCACTGGTTCACGTAGCGGGTGATCCACGCGACTTTGAGGAGGCCGGGCACGAGCGCGCCGCCGACACCCATCCGCTTGCCCGCTTCGGCGTCGGCGAAGGCCGGGTTCGTCGGGTTGTCGCGGCCGAAGAAATCGATCGCCATGTCGGTCGTTGGGGTCCAGGGGAGCGGCTCGAGTTCGTCGCCGACATTCACATCTTCGTAGTAGAGGCTCATTCGTTGCGCTCCGCCCGCTTCGGGTCGAACTGGGTGATGGTCATCATGGCGGAGGCGACGTGGTTTCCTTCCGCATCGTAGTAGTCGGTACCGGTGGTCACGAGGACGCTATGCCCATAGCGGCCGCCGAGGCGTTCGCGGATGTCGAAGGTCTGCGAGTAGCCCGTGAGTTCTTCGCCGATACGGAACGCGCGGGTGAACTTCCACTCCTGCTGCGTGAGCAGGCCGCCGGGGAGGATGCGGACCATGTCCGGGGCCCGGCCACCGCCGAGCATCGCGAGCACGTAGGGAGGGGCCATGCCGGTTCCATCGGCCCAGCGAGGGTCCGTATCACCGATGACATCGCGCATGCGGCGCGCATCTTCTTCCTTGACGGTCACGGATTTTGGCTGGCCGCGCCGGCCAATCATGGCGCGGTGCTCATCCGTGATCAGGCTCTGGTCTTCTTCGGTCAAAACTGTGTCTCCTGTAACCGCAAGAGCATAGCACGGGGTTTTCTCTCTCCGCCTGCGAGCGCGGTGGAGTGGCCCGGCGTAAGATCTTGGCCGGACAACCAGTCCGCGACGCGGGAGATTCGCATGGAATTTAACAAACTGGGCATCATCGGATCCGGGCTCATGGGGAGCGGCATCGCTCAAGTGGCGGCCTACAGCGGGTTCGACGTTGTTCTTGTAGACGTTGACCAGCAGCGCGTAGACACGGCGATCGCAAATATCGCGCGGAGGCTCGAGCGTGAGGCGGAGCGGGGCCGCGTCTCCAAAGAAGATGCGCAATCGGCGATCGAACGGCTCTCCGGGACGGGCGAGTGGGAAACACTCCAACCGCTGGCGAACGTCGATGCCGTCATCGAAGCGGTGGTGGAGGACCTTCCGGTCAAGGCCAAGCTGTTCGAACGACTTGGACAAGTGACCAGGCCTGAGGCGCTGTTGGCATCGAACACAAGTTCGCTGCCGCTGAGCGACCTAGCAGCGGCATCCGGGCGGCCAGAGCGCGTTATCGGCCTTCACTTCTTCAACCCGCCGTGGGCGCTGAAGCTGGTCGAGATCGTCTCGACGGCGAGCACAACGGAAGAGACGCTCCAGGATGCGCTGAAGCTATGCGAAAAGATGGGGCGAACTCCCGTGCAGGTGAAGGACACGCCGGGCTTCATCGCGAACCGGCTGCTGGTGCCGTTCATCTTCGATGCCATCCACCTGCTCGACAGCGGGGTAGCGAACGCGGAGGACATCGACATGGCCTGCAAGGTGGGGCTGAACCACACCATGGGCCCGCTGGCGACGGCGGACCTCATCGGGCTCGACACCTTGCAGCTCATCGCGGAGAGCATGTTCGAGGAGTATGGGGAGCCGAGGTTCAAGGCGCCGACGCTGTTGCGGCGCCTTGTCTCGCTCGGGCATTTGGGGCGGAAGACGGGACGGGGCTTCTTCCGCTACGAGTAGCGACGCCTAGAGTGCGGCGAGCGCCTTTTGGAGGCGCTCCCGCGCCTCGCCGGCAACGCCTTCAATAGCCTCGTTGCCGACAATGCCCATCGCAGCAGCAGGGTCCAGCGCCTCGACCAGGACGTCGGCCCCCGCCTGGCGCACAACAACGTTGCAGGGCAGCAACAGGCCAACTTCGGGATCCTCAGAGAGCGCCTGGTGCGCGAGATTCGGGTTGCAGGCGCCGAGGATGAGGTACGGCTCGCCCTGGACTCCCAGCTTCTGCTCGAGTGTGGACTTGACGTCGATCTCCGTGAGGACGCCGAACCCCTGGTCCTTGAGCGTCTGTCGTACCCGGTTGTTCGCCTCATCGAAGCTCATGGAGACCTTTCGCCGTAGTCCGTATCGACGTTCCTCTACCGCTTGCATGACCTTCCTCCGGCTCTTGGGATAGATCCAGCATTCGCCGGTAGGTGCGTGGAGCCAAGCACCGGCTGACCCCGGGGCGATGGCCCTGTGGCCGTTGCGACGAGCGCATGTATGCGCTATTGGAGAGCCAAAATGGTGCTCATTTCGTCGAGCACCGCGTGGCATTCATCGTCGGTGTTGTAGAAGTGCGGGGCGATGCGGATGCCCGCGCCGGGACGATAATCAACGACGGTCCCGCGCCGGATGAGCTCATCTTTGACGTGCTGTGCGCCGGGAACGTCCACCGTGACATGGTTGCCGCGCCGTTCGAAGGCTTCGGGGGAGTTCACGGTCCAGCCGCGCTCTTTCGCACCTTCGAAGATGATGGCGGTTTGACGGCGGGCTTTTTCGCGGATGGCATCGACACCAACCTCGCGGACGACCCGGTAGCCTTCGGCAGCCTGGTAGTACGCGGGCATGTTCGGCGTACCGCCGGTGAAGCGGGCGATGCCCTCGGCATAGCGGAGCGGCGGGGGTGCGAAGGCGAACGGGTCCTCGTGAGAGAACCAGCCCGCGTGCCGCGGTTCGAGGCGGTTGACAAGCCGGGGGTTGGCGTAGAGGTAGCCCGCACCGGGCCCACCGCAAAGCCACTTCACGGACCCGCCGACCAGGAAGTCAACATCGAGCTCGGTGACATGGAAGGGCACGGAGGCCATGGACTGATACGCGTCGAGCACCACGAGTGCACCGTGCCGCCGCGCCTTCTCGACAACCGGGCGCACGTCCACGAGTTCCGCGGTGCGGAACAGCACGTGTGATACCACCACGAGGGCGGTGCGGTCATCGATGGCGGCGAGCAACTCGCCTTCGGGATAGGCGAGGGGGTCATTCCCGACCCGCACGACTTCCGCTCCGACGCGCCGCTGCGCGTCGAGCAGGTACTCCACCGTCGGGAATTCGCCAGCGCAGTAGACGACCCGGTTCTGGGGCGCCTCCCACTCCATGCAGGAGAGGATGGCGCCAAGTGCGTTCGTGACGTTCTGACACATGGTCATCGAGCCGCGGGGGGCGTGGATGATGTCCTCGAGAATGGCTGCGACATTCGCCACTTCCGGGAGCCAGGTCTCCCAGGCGACGACCCCTTCACCCGCCCAGAGGTCGGTGTACCGCGCGAAGGCATCACGGACGGACCGCGGCATCGCGCCGAGGGAGTTGTTGATGAGGTAGTTCTTGGTGGCGAGGATGGGGAATTCTTCCCGCCAGCGGAGCAGCGAATCGGGCATGCCATGCAGCATGCCCGATTGCGGTTTGTTACGAAAGGAGCAAGGGCTACTTGCCGGGAAGGGCGATGTAGACGTCGCCGTCTTCGACCTTCACCGGGTAGGTCTGCTGGTCGTAAGCCTTCTTGTTGAAGAAGAAGAGCTTCGACTGCAGGCGACCAAGGAACGGGTGCTCATTGTTCCACTGGCTGTCGAAGGGCTGGCGGACGACCTTGCCGGTCTCGACTTCGAAACGGGCGCCATGGAACGGGCACGTCACGCAGCCGTCATG
>JALOAP010000363.1 GCA_023228745.1 Dehalococcoidia bacterium
TGAGCGGGCCTTCGCCGGCGGCGGTGATGTCTTCGTCGACGTTTTCGGACTCACTGCGGAAGTTGCCGGTGACGGAAAGCCCGAGGATATCGATCCAGAACTTCTTCAGGTCTTCTTTGTTGAGCGCGCCAATCGCGACCTGCTGAATGCCGAGCACCTTGAACGGGCGATCAGTCATCGAAACCTCCGAGGAAAGTGTGTAGCCCCCAGTCTACCGGGAAGGGAGTTCACGCCCAATCTGGTCGTACGACGACGCAGAACGAGATGGTCGATCGGGCAGCACCATGCGCCACAGTCAACGCTACCTGGCAGCGTACTCAATGAACGCGACGGGGACGCCGCCGGTGCCGTCTTTGATGCTGACGATGCGGGCGCCGGGCTGGACGGCGGCCTTTGGCTCTCCCGTCGGGAGGCCGGCTTCGCGGGCGCGGGCGAGGACTGCATCGAGGTTGCGCACGTTGAAGACGATGCCCCAGTAGCGCGCCGTGATGGGCCCATCCTGTGGGGTGGGTGGACCGGCGAATTCGATGATGACTTCGCCGAGCTTCATGAAGGCGAGCTGCGCGTTGGTCCCGGGGCGGATCATGGTGCGCTTGATTTCGAGGCCGAGCTTCGCCTCGAAGGCGGCAGCGGTATTCCCGCTGTCGCCGGAAGCGACGACGATGTGGTCGATGTTCCTCACCCATGGGGACGGGAGGAGCGGAGAAACCGGAGGTACGACGCCGGGAACCGCGACGGAGACTTCCGCGCCCTGGATGTCGAAGCACTGTTGCTGGCTTCCATCGAGATCGTCGTGGGTTTCGAAGGTGAGCGAGTCTATGCGGTCGGCGGGGCTGTCCGGGGGGAGGTGGGTAACGTCCAGGAGGGTGAGCTGAACCCTGCCGGCAGCGAGTTGAACCGAGTCGCGGAGCTCCCGGATGACCGGAAGCTCCAGGACGTCGCAATAGAACTTGCGTGCGGCGTCGAGGTCGCTGACGACGATAACAAGTTCCGCGACACGTTTGAGGTTCACGGCGAGGCGGTGGTTGCGGCCGGGTTCCGCTCGCTGCTGGCCGGGCGGGCGCCTTCCATCCCGGCGAGGCGGGCAGCGATTTCGTGCCAGTGAGCACGGTCGTGCTCAATGACGGAGCGAACGAGCCGGTTCTCCGGGGTCGCGTCGTTCGTCAGGTCTTCGTTGCTGACAAGTGCGAGCTCTTCGAGCAGGCGGGTGCGACTTCCGCGGAGCTGTTCGAGCAGGCTCCAGAAATCGACCGCCTGCTTCCGCTCCACGTGATCGTGGTTCCAGCGGTCGATATCGGTGATATCGAAGTAGGTCGGGCGCCGGCCTTCGCGAAGGTCGCGGAAGGCCGTCACCACTTCGGATTCGTGCGTCGTGAGGTGTCCGACGATGTCTTTGAGGGACCACCGGGCCACGAACGGGCGATCGATGTCGCGGATGCGACACCATTCGATGTTCCGCCAGACCTGGTTGCGCTCAACCTCCATCTCGTGGAGGAGGCGGCGCCGGTCGTCGGCGAGCGTCCGGGCGTTGTCGTCACTCATCGGGTCACCACCTAGATCACCACAGTCTCCCGGTGTTCACCCCAAACGCGCCGCAGGCGGTGGCTGATTTCGCCGAGGGTTGCGCGGTTTTCGACGCATTCGAGGATGATCGGGAGGAGATTATCGGTACCCTTTGCAGCTTCGTCGAGCCTGGCGAGGAGTGCCTCGACGGCGGTGTTATCGCGGCTGGCGCGGAGCTGCTTGAGCTTTTCCACCTGGCGCTGACCGATGGAGGGATCGAGCTTCAGCAGTTCGACGGGCTCCTCGGCTGTCTGGAACTCGTTGACGCCGACGACGACCCGCTCCTTCTCCTCCACCTGACGCTGGTAGCGGTAGGAGGCTTCCTGGATTTCTCGCTGCTGGAAACCCTGCTCCAGTGCGCTCAGTGCTCCACCGAGCTTGTCGATGGTCTCGATGTACTCCCGTGCCTCGGCTTCCAGGCGGTTGGTGAGATTTTCGATGTAGTAGGAGCCGCCGAGGGCGTCGACCACGTCACCAACGCTGTTTTCGTAGGCGATGATCTGCTGGGTGCGGAGGGCGATCTGGACTGCCTTTTCTGTCGGCAGTCCGAGTGCTTCGTCCATCGAGTTGGTGTGGAGCGACTGGGTGCCGCCGAGCACCGCAGCGAGTGCCTGCACGGTAGTGCGGACGATGTTGTTCTCCGGCTGCTGTGCTGTGAGTGTTGCGCCGCCGGTCTGGGTATGGAAGCGGAGCATAGTGGAGCGGGGGCTCTTGGCGTTGAAGCGCTCCTTCATGATGCGTGCCCAGAGGCGGCGAGCCGCACGGAACTTCGCCACTTCTTCGAGGAAATTCGAATGGCAGGCGAAGAAGAAGCTCAGGCGGCCGGCGAACGCATCAACGTCGAGTCCGGCGGAGATAGCGGCGTCGACGTACTGGATGCCATCGGCCAGGGTGAAGGCGATCTCCTGGGCGGCGGTACTACCGGCCTCGCGGATGTGATACCCGGAGATGGAGATGGTGTTCCACTGCGGCACATCTTCGTTGCAGTACTTGAAGACATCGGTGATGAGGCGCATCGACGGCTTCGGCGGGAAGATGTAGGTGCCGCGGGTTATGTATTCCTTCAGGATGTCATTCTGGACGGTGCCGCCGAGCTTCGTTGAAGCGACACCCTGCTGCTTGCCGACGGCGACGTACATCGCGAGGAGGATCGAAGCCGTGGCGTTGATGGTCATCGAGGTCGTGACCTTATCCAGCGGGATCTGGTCGAAGAGGGTGAGCATGTCGTCGATCGAGTCGATCGCGACGCCGACTTTGCCGACCTCGCCCGCGGCCATGGGGTCGTCGGAGTCGTAGCCGATTTGTGTCGGGAGGTCGAAGGCCACGGAAAGGCCGGTCTGGCCCTGTCCGAGCAGGTAGCGGTAGCGCTGGTTCGATTCTTCTGCTGTGCCGAAGCCGGCGTACTGGCGCATGGTCCAGAAGCGGCCGCGGTACATGGTGGGCTGGATGCCGCGGGTGAAGGGATATTCGCCGGGGTAGCCAAGATCACGCTGGTAGTCGAAGTCCGGGAGGTCTTCGGGCGTGTAGACGGGCTCGATGGGCATCTTGCCCGTGGTTTCGAACGATGGGTGGCGCTCACGTGACTTCTCGACGGCCTTGCCGTAGGTGCCTTGCAGCCACTCGCGTTTCGAACTACTTGCCATGAGGGAACGACTCCGAAAAGGGGAGCACTGGCTAGCGGGCCAGTGTCTTTGTATCCGGACGAGTATAGGTCCATATCCAAGGGCACGACAAAACGGGGAACTTTCTAAACGGCGCTGAGTCGGCGGCGGATTGCCCTGCTGTAATCGGCTTGTGACGCGCGCGCAATCTCCTGGCGTGGGAGGGACGCGCAGGTATGGCGGTGGTGTTCTTACGCTTACGAGAAATCCCGATGGGCGCCAGCGCGCTGCGCCGGCGAAGGAAGGTCAGCATGCTCTGGTACTGTCGTTTCACCTGGTACCCCGGCACGACTACCGACAAGGTCCGCGAGCGCGTCATGCAGCAGGACCAGGCGGGCACAAATCACCCGGACAAGATCAAAGGCTGGTACAACCTGGCGGGCGGTGGAGCCGGGTTCCTGCTCATCGACACGATGGACCCGCAGGAGCTCAACGAGATCCTGGAGCCCTACATGGACCTGATGAGCTGGGACGTCCACGCGGTATACGAGCTGCGTTACGAAGACGCGACGCAGCGATTCCGCGAGGAGCAGCTCGCACCGCCGGCCGGTGCGCGCTCCTAGCAGGCTGCTGAAGAAGCGGCCTTGGGGCCGATCGACGTTGTCTCGGAGTCGTTCCAAGGCGCGGGGATGGTCGTTTTGGGT
>JALOAP010000364.1 GCA_023228745.1 Dehalococcoidia bacterium
GAAGTGCTTGCATAGATGAGCCGCGGGTTGCGCGCCGAAAGGGTCTCGTAATCCAACCCGAGCTTCGCCATCGTCCCCGGGGTGAAGTTCTCCATCACGACGTCGACCTTGTCCGCCATCTGGCGAAAGAGCTCCCGCCCCTCCTCGCTCCGAAGGTCGATGACTACCGACCGCTTGCCACGGTTCACGCTGAAGAAGTAGCCGCTCCAGCCATTCTGGTATGGCCCGGTCGTCCGGCTAATGTCTCCCCATGGCGGCCGCTCGACTTTGATCACGTCGGCTCCGAGGTCGCACAGCACCATCGATGCGTAGGGCCCCGAGAGGATCCATGTGCAGTCCAGGATCGTGATGTCTTCGAGCGGTCGGCTCATCGTTCCACCCCCCACATTCCGCACCATACCCCGCGATCCGCCTATAGGCCGAGCCCGGCCCCAGGCAACAACTGCCTATACCTCACCCTTCCCTGGCTCGCATGGACATGTCGCTGTTACGTCATTGAGATGTCAATTGCCTCGATCGCCAGAGGTACGTCATTTCGATGGCGTAGCATCGAACACGCCGGTCCGGATGCGCTTCCCGTGTGTCGCTGCGCCCTCCCGGCTGGGTCAAACGAAGACATCGAAGCATTCGAACCGCTTCGTCAAGTTCCTGTGGGGAGGCGTCCTGCCTTCCCCTTGGCACAGGGAGTAGGAATGGATTCACAGCCCCTCGTCCTTGCCGTCGATGATGAGCCCAGCGTTCTCCGCCTCGTGGAGTTGGAGCTCATGGTCCAGGGATTCCGCGTTATGGCGGCCTGCAATGGAGAGGAGGCCCTTCAACTCATCGAAGATCAACGCCCCGATGTTGCCGTCGTCGATGTCGTCATGCCGCGAATGTCCGGCCTCGAACTCATGAGTCACCTCAAGGAACGGCTGGCCATCCCGGTCATCCTGCTCACGGCGAAGACGAGTGCCCAGGACAAGGTCCGCGGCCTCGAAATGGGCGCCGACGACTATATCGAAAAGCCCTTTGTCCCCGAAGACCTGTCAGATCGAGTCCATGCCGTGGTTAGGCGCGCCCGGACCGGCCAGGCTGCCGATACCATCCACGCGGACGGCATCGAAATCGATCTCAAGCGACGTCTCGTGAGCCGCGAGGGCAACCTCGTGCCACTCTCCCGCACCGAATGGATGCTGCTCCATCACCTCGCCTCGCACTCCGGCGAGCCAGTGCCGAACCGCGAGATCCTCTCGGTTGTGTGGGGTCCCGACTACGAAGAGGATGTTCAGTTCCTGCGTGCCTGGGTCGCCCGCCTCGCCGAGAAGATCGAGCACGACCCCGGTCACCCGCAGCTCATTCGCAGCCTCGGCGACTCCTACATTTTCAGTGTCTCGGCGGAGGCCACCGAACCAGCAGGCACCGCTCGGCGATGAGCGCCCTGGCCCTTCGGCCGCCAGCCTTCGTGACCGTGCCACCGCATGAGCCAGACCCGATCCCGCCGCGCCCCGAACCGCCCATCCCGCCATCGCCCGGGCCAACTACGCCGCCCGGGCAGCCCCCTCCAATGCCGCCCACTATCCCGGAGCCCGGCCCGCCAACGACCGAGCCACCGGTTGAACCGGAGGCCCCAACCCTACCGGGGGGGCCTTCCGGGCACTGAGTCCTTCCCGCGCCGCCCATCGCGGCCCACGAGCCGCCGTACCGTCAGTGACACGGCGTGCAGCCCGAATCGCGCGCTGATGCCCCCTGCAGTGATGACGTCGACCGCGAGTCCACCCGCCATGTGCGTCCGGTAGTACCGCCACATGCCCCGGTGGTGCTCGAACATCGCCCGGTAGGCAGCGTGCCTCGAGCTCCCTCCAATGCGATGCCGGACGCGCGTCATCGGAAGGTAGACCACCCGCAGCCCGGCATCGTGCGCGCGCTTGCAGTAGTCCACGTCCTCGATCGAAAAGAAGTACCCTTCATCCAGCATCCCCACTCGCTCGATCGCCCGGCGGTGGATGAGCATCGCTGCGCCAGAAACCCAGTTCACTTCCTGCACATGCTCGTGGTCCCGGTCGGTCAGCAGGTACTCGCGGGACCACCGGTTCGATGGCAGCAGCTTTGTTGCCAACGAATGCCGGTTGAAGACCGCCGTCCGGTGGCTCGGGAAGGCGCGGCACGAGAGCTGCAGCGAACCGTCCGGGTTCTCGATCCCCAGCCCGGCGATTCCCGCGTCACCCGCCCCATCGAGCCACTCCGCGGCCTTCTCCAGGTTCCCGTCCAGCAGCTCTGCGTCCGGGTTCAGCAGGCAGATTGCATCGCAGTCGACGAGCGCCCGCATTCCAGCGTTAACGCCACTGGCAAACCCGGCGTTCCGCTCCATCGCGACCCTGCGCACCGCCGGGAACCCGCTCGCGACGGCCCCCAGCGTCCCGTCATTCGATGCGTTGTCCACCACGGCTGTCGTTTCAAGCAGGTGCGGGGAATGGTGCTCGATTGAGGCGAGGCAACGGAGCGCAAGCTCGCGGCAGCGGTAGGTCACGATGACGATACCCACCCTCATCGCGCCACCTCGCGATACACCTCGACCGTCTCTTCCGCGGCACGCGTCCAGGAGTAGTGCTGGTGTACATCCTTCCCGCGTTGGCTCCACTCCTCGCGCCACGCGGCGTCCGCCGCAAGACGTGCCACCTGCGCGGCGATCGCCTTGGGGTCGTGCGCCGGCACGAAGAGCGCTCCATCGGCCAGCACCTCGGTCATCGCCGGGCGCTTCGTTGCAATGACCGGTGTCCCGCACGCCAGCGCCTCCAGCGGTGGCAACCCGAAGCCTTCGTACAGCGAGGGAAACACCAGCGCCAGTGCACCGGTGTAGAGCGCCGCCAGGTCTGTCTCGGCGACATAGCCCACGAACCGCACATTGTGTTCCACACCGAGCCGTGCCGCCTCGCGGCGAAGGACGTCCGAAAGTCGTCCTTCGTTCCCGGCGAGCACCAGTTGGTGGGGCTCCCCCGACGTGCGCAGCAGGGCGATCGCCCGGATCGCGTCGACCGCCCGTTTCCCCGGCTCGGCAGTGCCCAAACACAGGAGGTACCCGGGTTCGACTCCCAGGCGCGAGCAGAGCGCAGCCACCTCTGGTTCGCCCGCACGGCACAGCCCGCTCCGTGCGGCTTCCGGCACCACCCGAATGCGTTCCGGCGGATAGCCGAGGAACCGCACCACGTCGCTCGCGACCACCCCCGACGGCACGATGACCCGGTCGGCGCGCCGCGAAAGCTGCGCGAGTCCGCGGTAGTACCAGCGCCGGTGCGCCGCGTAGCGCCGCGGCAGCCGGTAGAACGTGAGGTCATGCACCGTCGCAACTCGCCCCACGCCCGCGCGCAGCGGGACCGAGAAGTGGGCCCCGTGGTAGACGTCGACCTCCCGGAGCAGTCGCGGCATGCGCGTCTGCTCCCACAGCGACCGGACCAGCGGACCGTTGCGCGGCGATAGGACGCGCCGCGTCCCCTCGACCTCGATGCCGGGGGCCGCGACTGTCACTTCGACGTCCCTCCACTGCGCCAGTGCCCGGGCGAGTTCGAGTGTATAGATGCCCGCTCCAGCCGGTTGCCGGGGCACCGCGCTCGCGTTCAGAAGCACGCGGAGAGGACTCGTCATGCTGGCGCATCCTACGGGCGCAGACTTCAACAAGGTAGCATCGCTATAATCCGCCCCCATGAAGGGCCTCGTCCTCGCAGGTGGGAAGGGCAGCCGCCTCCGTCCGTTCACGTATTCGGGCGCGAAGCAGCTCGTGCCCATCGCGAACACGCCCGTCCTGCACTTCCCCGTGCACCAGCTCGTCGACGCGGGTATTACCGACATTGGCATTGTTGTCGGCGAAACCGGCTCGCAAGTCCGCGCCGCA
>JALOAP010000365.1 GCA_023228745.1 Dehalococcoidia bacterium
GATGATGTCAGATATGGAGAAAATAGACCTAGCGGCATCGTGGCAGGATCCAGAAACGAAAATGCTGATTGCCATGAATGGATTTAATATGGAGCGGCGCAAGGGTCAGCAGGACGCCCGGATTATGGGAAATAGTCCCAGTGAAACTGAACAGATGGTTGAATCCGTAATTGCGTCAATGCCAACATCGCACCAAAGGTTGGCGACGCTCATGGTGGACCAGGCTACCAGCATGAGCAAGGAAATGAACAAGGTCAGCGAAGTGCTCGACGGTTGGTCGCGTTTTACCAAACCGCGGTACTGGATGCGGCGCGTTGATCGGTCAACCACGCAGCAGAGTATTGACGTGGATAGCACGGCCCGCGGAGTTTATCAGCAGACTTTGAAGTCGCTGGGGTTCAAAAAGGCGCGCCAGGAGCATACGCACCCGGCGATGATAGGCGACGCGCTGGCAAAATTCTTGAATCACGTTCAGATGGCTGCAAGATACGCCAAAATGTCATTGGCCGAACACGACGCCATTAACCTGATCGGGAATCCGGACTTTGCCGGCGCTGTAAATTCGCGGCTTGGCTCGGGATATTTGCGTGACACGCGGGAAATGATTGCGCGGGCGGCGGGGATGAAGGGATTCGAGAGCGATACGCCGGCAGGACGCTTCGCCGATTACTTGTCCCGCAACGTGGCTGTTTCAATCCTCTGGTTGCGTCCTACCAGTATTATTTATAACCGGTACGGCGGCAGCATGTTGGCCTACACCGAATTGTTGAGCGAAGACAGTAAGGCGGCGGCATGGTACTTGAAAAACGCCTTTATGCCGCGGTTTGTCAAAAAAGCGGAAAAGGACGCGATTATTGAGAAATTGCTTAAAAACGGCTACCTCGGGAAGCGCTGGCGGTCCGACTTGGCGCAGACCTATTCCGCGCTGCCGGCTGAGCGGGCTGGCGATATGGCGAAGACTAGTTTCCGTTTGAAATGGCGCAAAATGCAAACCTTTGGACTGCAACCGATGGCGCGCGCGGAAATGCGGAACGCCATTTTTGCCTACATGGCCAAGAAACACGCTGGCGCCACCGACGCCGAGGCCGTCAAGACCGCCGAGCGGATTACCCGTGCCACGCAAAACCCGTCCAGCGACGTTGAGGCGCCCGGGCTTTACGTTGAACTGAAAAACAATCACATGGGCTGGATAGCGCCATTCCTAGGCCAGCCGGCGGTGAGCCGCAACATAGTCGTGCGCGACAGCCTTCTGCTTAAACATGCGCTGACAACGGGTAATCAGACCAAAATCCATGCCGCGCGTGTCAAGTTGGCGGCGTCGGTACTGGGACTTGCCGGAAATGTCGCCATGCGCGTCCTGGTGCTGTCCATAATGGGAAAACTGTACGGATACAACGACGACGACGAGAAAAATGATAAATCATGGCTTCGCGTCGTGGAAATAGCCGTTTCCGACGCGCTTGACTTGGTTCTTCCGGGCGCCGGCCGTCTGGCCGATGGGATATTCAGCGTAATCCAGCGTAAGCAGCCGCGGGATATGTCGTTGTTTGGCGGCGTTCAACGCGGGCTGGTGCGCGGACTGACGCGGATACTGCATCCATTTGACAAGGATGGCGCTTTTGACGCCGGCAAGTTGTGGGATGGAATTTACAATCTTTTGGAGGCGTCGTTATCATTAACCGGCGGACCAGTCGGCGGGCCGGTTGTTGCCGGTCGGATCATAAAAGCGCAACTATTCAAAGAAGAAAAGCCTATGCCGGCGCCAAGCGGCGCGAAATTCAGGGATTCCACACGCAACCGAATGGACAGGCTGTATCAGCGACGGGAGGGGCGTTGAGCCTGATAATTTGCTGGACATTTGAGCGGTAATGTGGTATGCAATCAGTAATTTGAATCGAATACCCGCCTGAAGGCCATCGAGCCTCCGTGCAAGAATTGCTACACGGAGGTTTTGTATGCGCCAACTTTATCTGATCCTTGCCGCAATTCTCGTTGCCGGCAATGCCGTCCCCGAAGATCGCACTATTTTCGTGCATGTCCCGTTCAATAATACGGCATGCCTGGTGAACACCACCAATTATTCCGATGCGATTGATCTGAATGTCTTTCAGCCGCTGGACTTCAAATATTCCCTGCAACTATCCGTCACGAACGCCGACACCAATGCGGCCGGCATTGCGACCGTATCCTACGAGTTGTCCAACAACAACGTGGATTACGCCGGATCGAACATCGTCGAGGGAATCACGTTTACAAACGATGCAGGCGGCAAAGGAATTTACCTGTTCGATGCCGGCAAAAGCAGATACATCAGATTCAAGGCAGTTGTGACCGAAACGAACTGCTGGATTAACGGATGGCTGGCGATCCAATAACGAGGAGAGCATGAAAAAAACCGCCGCAATTATCGCAATGCTGCTCGGCGCCGGCGCAGCTCTCGCGAACACCACGCTAACCATTGACCTGAGCAACAAAACGGTTGCGGCGTCAGCCACCATTGCTATCCGCGAAATAGTCAACATCACGCTGGTTAATATCGGAACGTCAAGCCCCGCCGATTTGATACTGCGGATCGTACGGGAAACAAATGCCTACGCCAACGCCGAATCCTTTACGGCGTCTGGAACCAACGCGGTCGGCGCCCTGGATCTGAATACCACGGAACTCGTTGATGCCTATAAGGGGCTTAATCCAACCGCCAGCAAACAGTGGTCAATTGCCGTGTGGGATACGTCGCAAGGGTCTTTGCTGGTCAACGATTTTATCAACATTCAGAATAATCCTTACGACGAGTCAATGCCCGGCCCGTCCCCGGTGGGTGTGAGTTATGTTTTGACGACCAATGCTGCCTACCTGAATTCGATTACGGGGATTACATACAGGACGCAGGGCAATACAGGGACGGTCGAGAAACTGGACGGGCGCAATGCCAGAATAACGTTTCCCAGCCCGGAAGCGGCTACGGGGGCGGTCGTGTCCGTAAACGGCAACGATGGCGTTGTGATTCTGTCCACGTCTGATATTGGAGAAGGAACAAATTTGTATCATACCGAGGCGCGCGTTTCGGCAAATGTGTCCGTAACTGATGCGCTGGCAAAAGCCACCGCCGCCTATCCGGCCAGCAATCCTTCAAATTTTGTAGACGCCAGTATAACCAATAGTCTTTATCCGTCATCCAACCCGAGCAATTTTGTTGATGCCAACGTAACCAACGACCTTTCGACACGTGTTGACGGGATGACAAACGGCGCCGCGCTGGGAGCCACCGCCGTGCAACCCACGGACTCGGATTACACGAACGCCGTGGCTGGAGCCGCCTTGGGTGCGACCGCGTTGCAACCGGGCGCCGCTGGAACTTCCACAAATCTGTCAGAGTACAGCAACGACGCTGGATTCCTAACCAGCAACCTGGTGTTGAGCGTGCATGGCCGGATCGGCGCCGTGGTCGCCGCGGCGGCGGATTACGCCGCATACTACGCCACCACGAACTACGCCGTAACGCTTTCCAACCTCTTTGTCGCTCACAGGGACGCCACCGGGACGAACGTGCACGGATTAGGGACGATGGCGCTGGAGGGAACCGGGAGCTACTACACCGCTACGGCAGCAGACGCATTGCTACTTGCCAAGGCCAGCACCAGCGAGCTTGCCGCCGTGGAAGCCAAGGCGGACCAGGGCGTGACGGCATATTTGTGGGGGCCACACGCTGAAGCGGGGTATCTGACAAGCACCAACACTCGGTACAACGCTATTGATGTTGCAGCTATTGATTCGATTGGCACCAATATTAGCGGATTGACAAATGGCACCTATACTGGTGTTGTGACTAGCGTGGCCTTTACCGGAGCCATGAATATCATAGTG
>JALOAP010000366.1 GCA_023228745.1 Dehalococcoidia bacterium
GGGATGGATCTCCCAGTCGAAGTCATGGAGGAGTCCGACGATGCCCCACTTTTCCTCGTCTTCGTGGTAGTGGCGTGCGTAGGCGCGCATCACCGCTTCAACGGCGAGGCCGTGTTTGCGAGTGCGCTCCTCCTGCGAGTACTCGAGCAGGATCTTCCAGGCGTCATCGCGATGCATGGGTTCCTCCCGGCGCCGCTCGGCACCGAGCGAATCCTACCACCGGTCGGCTGCCCGAAGAATGGCGGAGGCGTGGACGACGGTGCAGGCTGCATTCCTGGGGCGCACTGGCGAACCCTAGACCGGCTTGCCAGTGACAAACATGAGACCCTTGGCGAGCACTTCGCCGGCGAAGACCGCGCCCATTGCGATGTAGAGCAAACCAGTGGCGCTCATCATCGCCTTGATCTGCGTGGTTCGAAGGGCGAGCACGGCGAGGATGACCGGGAAGACCAACCCGACGCCGATGCGGAGGTAGAACGCGGGGTTCGTGAACAGGCCCACGTTGACCGGGTTGGCGGGAGTTGGCGTCTCGCGCACAGGGATGACGAGGTTGATGAGGAGCACCACCACCTGGAAGGCCAGGGCAGCGATGAGGATCCAGGCGAGGTCACGCAGCGGCCAGGCGGGGAGAGCTCCTTCTGTCAGGTACCAGTGGCCCCAGGTCATCGAGACGGAGACGGCGCCCATCGCGAGCGTCCCCGCGAGGAGCGCGAGAAGGATGCCGGGAAAGCCCCACGTGGGCGGCGCGAGAATCGCGGCGAGAAGGCCAATCGCGAGGATCCCGGCGATAGAGCCTGCGATACCAGCGAAGCGCCCGAGCGGGTCCCAACCCATGAACACGCAGAACATGTAGATCGCCGCGGTGATCGTTACCACGAGGATTGCGCGCTGCATCTCCCCGAACCAGCCGCCATCGATCGCGTAGCCGTCGACGTCGGTCCCGATGCTCATCGAAGCGGCGGTCCAGTAGGTGAGGGCGCCAGCCACGGCGACGCAGAGGGCCATGGTCATCACGAAGCCGCGGGTCACACCGCCGCGAAGGTCGGTGGCGAGGGTGATCCAGAGGCTGCCGATGGTGAGCTCGGCGAGGATGAGGAGAAGTGTGTAGGGGAGCGCGGCGACGTTCACGGTACCGAGTGTAGGCCGGACGAGGCTTATGTGAGGAAAGTGGAGGCGGTCCTTTTGGCCGCGTAACAATTCGTTTACCGGGGTTCCTTCTTGACATACCTATTGATATGATTCCGACATGCCGGTACAGGGTAGTTGGGTAGAGCTGTGGCTGGGACGGTACTGCCGGCCCGGACACCATCGATTCCGCCCGCTGCGGCAGGATGTTGTCGTCTGTGAACACTGCCGCAAGGAAGAGCTCGTCGGCGGTGCCACCTGTCTTGTCTGCGGCATCCCTGGAGAGCGTCAGAGCACGATCGAGACGGTGGGCGACCACGTTGAGCGCATCACCGGGCGCCTCTGTGGGCCCTGCCTCGATGAGTTCCACGAACGGACCGTGATCTCTGGCTGGCGCCTCGTCGCCTGACGGTGGTGCGCTAGATTTCCCGGGTGGATGCACCGGGCAGCAATCGCTCTGCAGGTATCGTGACCCGGACGGTGGTCCCCATGCCCGGGATAGCCATGACGGCGAGCTTCCCATTCAGGCGGTCAACGCGGTTCTGAAGCGCAGTCATCCCGAGCCCCGGCTGGAAGCTCCCGGCATCAAAGCCGACGCCATCGTCCTGCACCGTCAGCGCCACGTCATCGTCGACCTCGCGGAGGTCGACGGCGAGCTTGGTCGGAAGACCGTGCCGGACTGCATTGGTGATAGCTTCGCGGGCAATGAAGAGCAGGTCCTCAGCCATCCGGCCCGTTAGCTGGGCGAAGGCGGGCGCCTTCATATTGAGCACGGTGTCGATGCCCTGGGGAGCGACCTGCCGGAGGATGAATGCCAGGTCGCGGGCGAGGTCGGAGTGTGCCCTCTGGGGGCTGGATTGAAGCGCTCGAGCGTAGTCGGCGACGCCGTCGGCGAGCCCGGAAAGGCGCTGGGAAATGGCGCTCAGCTCGGTCCGCAGCGGGCCGTCGAGCCCTTCGGCCTGGGTCTGCTGGTGGAGCTCGGTTCCGACATCGCGTAGTGCTTCAACGATGCCCTGGTGGAGGTCGCCGGCAATGCGGGTGCGCTCTTCGAGGAGGATGACACGGGCCTGGCGCTCACGCGCGAGCATGTGCGAAATGTTCGCCGCCGATTGGAGCGCGAGCGTGGCCCCGGCGAGCTCATCGATTTCGGTGAATGGCTGCGCGGTGGGTTTCCGCATGGCGTAGAGGGCGCCGATAGCCTCACCGGCGAGAAGCACGCCCGCCCCGAGGAAGGGCCCTACCGGGGGCAGGTGCGGCGGCCAGAGGTCTGGAGAAACGCCCGCATCCACGAGCCGTATCGTTTCGGTGGTCTCGCGAATCGTACGGAAGGGTGGAAGTGCGCTCAGCGCATCGGCATCGGCGAGCGGGGCGCCGTGGAACCCGGATTCGCCCACGCGGTCGGCCTTCCCCGATTCGTCGAACATGACGACCAGCGCGTAGTCCGCAGCGATCACCTCGAGCACGCGACGGGCGAGATGGGAAAGGGCTTCCTGGAGGTCGCGGCTGGTGGCCAGCAATTCCGTGGTGGCCCGCATTTGCGAGAGCCGTAACCGGATCCACGGAGCTGACCGTTCGTCGTCCATTACGCTTCCTCTTTGGCCGTGGCCGGGATACGGAGTGCCAGCACAATCCGAATTGTAGCGGTTTGCGAGATAGCAGTGAGAGAGCGGAACACGAAGGCCGGCGAAATCGCCGGCCTTCGTGTAAGCGCCAGGGGGTGTGGACTCAGTCCAGGTAGTCCTTGAGCTTGCGGCTGCGAGAGGGGTGGCGAAGCTTGCGCAGCGCCTTGGCTTCGATCTGGCGAATGCGCTCGCGCGTGACACCAAATTCCCGGCCAACCTCCTCGAGCGTGCGGCTGCGGCCATCTTCGAGGCCGAAGCGAAGCTGGAGGACGCGGCGTTCGCGGCTCGTAAGGCTGGCGAGGACGTCTTCAACTTGCTCCCGGAGTAGCTGCTGACTGGCGGCCTCGGCCGGGGCAAGCGCGCTCGGGTCTTCGATGAAGTCGCCGAGGTGGCTGTCCTCTTCCTCGCCGATTGGTGTTTCGAGGGAGACCGGCTCCTGCGAGACCTTCTGGATCTCGCGGATCCGTTCGGGGGTGAACATCGAGGCGGCATCGCCCTTGCCGGTTTCGGACATGCCGCGCGCGATCTCTTCGCTCGTCGGCTCGCGGCCGTACTCCTGCACAAGGCGGCGGCTCACGCGGACGAGCTTGTTGATGGTCTCCACCATGTGCACGGGGATACGGATAGTGCGGGCCTGGTCGGCGATTGCGCGGGTGATGGCCTGGCGGATCCACCAGGTGGCGTAGGTCGAGAACTTGTAGCCCTTGCGGTAGTCGAACTTTTCGACCGCCCGGATGAGGCCGATGTTGCCCTCCTGGATGAGGTCGAGGAGGGACATCCCGCGGCCGATGTACTTCTTCGCAACGGAGACGACGAGGCGAAGGTTCGCCTCGGTGAGCCGCCGTTCGGCGCGTTCGCCGTTCTGCTTGATGGTGTCGAAGTGGTACTTGAGCTTGTCCTCAAGCGGCGAAATCGCCTCGACAAGCCCCTCGGCCGGGGGTACGAGCTGTTCCTCCCCGCCCGCCTCTTCGCCCATCTGGGCGACGAGGTCCGGCGTGAGGATATGGGTGACGATGGAGAGCTGGATGATGTCCCGGTGGGTGAGTTCGACCTCGTCGGCGGGCTCGCGGCCGAGCTCGGCATTCACGTAGCGCCGGAAGTCGAGGTC
>JALOAP010000367.1 GCA_023228745.1 Dehalococcoidia bacterium
AGGCGACCCGCTCGAAACGGAAGCCCCGTACTTCCGCGACACGAACGTCTCCATTCAGGCCGCCTACTACAACAGCGGTAAGCGGATCCTCGCGCTTGACCTCACATCGGACGAGGACCGGCAGCGCTTCCTCGATCTCGCTGCTGCCGCCGATATCCTGCTCGAGGACTGGCCCGCCGCTGATCCGCCGCTTTCCGCCGAAATGCTGCAGCGCGCCGCCCCGGGCCTCGTGCGCGTTTCGGTCACGCCGGTGGGCCTTGGCGCACCGCACCAACTCCTGGCTACTGACCTCATCGCGAACGCGCTCAGTGGCTCGGCAGCGGTCACGGGCGCACCCGGAACACCACCGCTCACCGGCTGGGGAAACCAGACGCACCACACCGTCGGCCTCTATGCTGCCATCTGCGCGCTCGCATCCCTTCGCGTGGCCCGCGCCACGGGACGAAGCCAGCACGTCGACCTCTCCGCTCACGAAGCACTCATCTCCTGCACTGAACAACTGCTGATGGAGTGGTTCTTCCCCGGGGTCTGGGGAGCGGCCCAAACCAAAGCCCCGCGGCAGGGCGCCCTCCACTGGACCGGCGCCTACGACGTGTTCCCCGGGAAGAACGGGCAGGGCGCGATGGTCTCGCTCGTCCTTCGCTTCATGGATGCCATCCTGCCGTGGCTCGTCGAAGACGGCGCCGCCCAGGAGCTCGATAACAAGGAGCGCTTCCCCGACATTATCGCCGTTGTGAAGAACTTCCCCTACGCGATGCAGGTCACCCGCGAATGGGTCGCCACGAAGGACCCGGTCGACCTCTTCTTCGAAGCACAGCGGCGAAACCTGAGCTGGGGCGTTGTGCTCGACGTTCCCGGTGCGGTCAGGACGCCGCAGGTCGCCGCCCGCGAGTGGTTCCAGGATGTCGATGTCCCCGGCGTCGGCCCTGTCCCGATGCCCGGGCGCGCCATCCGCACTGACGCCGACGCGGGGCACCCGCAGCCACCGCGGCGCATCGAGATCCACGACCTTTCCTGGGAGCCGCGCCCCGCTGCGAAAGCTGAAGTCGAAGGAGTCACGCCCTCGCTACCTCTTACCGGAGTTCGTGTCGCCGACTTCACCCATGTGCTCGCAGGCCCCTTCGGTACCCGCGTCCTCGCCGACCTCGGCGCTGACGTCATCAAGATTGGCACCAGCCTCCGTGCGGGCGGAGCCAACTCGCCCAACCACCCCTACTACGTCTGCTGGAACCGCAATAAGCGCAGCATCAATATCAGCATGTCGACCGAGAAGGGGCGCCAACTCGCCCGCCGCCTCGCCGGCGAGAGCGACGTCATCATCGAGAACTTCAAGGCTGGCGTGCTCGCCCGCTGGGGCCTCGACCGTGCCTCCCTCGCCGATGACTACCCCGGGGTCTCGGTCATCTCCATGAACGGCATGGGCAAGACTGGCCCGTGGAAGGATTTCCTCACCTACGCCCCGACGATCCATGCGCTCGTCGGCCTGACCTACCTCACCAACCCGCCCGGCCGCCACGACCTTGGCTACGGCTTCTCCCTCACCGACCACCTCAGCGGGCTCGCCGGTGCCCTCGCCACGGTAGAAGCGGTCGAACATCGCCAACGCACTGGCCGCGGCCTCGATATCGACCTCTCGCAGTACGAACTTGGCCTCGCGATCATGGGCCCCACGCACATCGATCACCTGGTGAACGGCACGCTCCACGAACCGATCGGCAACCGCCATCCGTTCGGGATGTTCGCGCCCCACGGAATCTACCGCGCGAAGGGTGATGACCACTGGGTGGCCATTGCGGTTCGGGGCGACGAGCAGTTCCGCGCGTTCTGCGATGTGATGGAGCGCCCGGAGCTGGTCTCCGATCCCCGGTTCGCAACCCATGACGCCCGCCTCGCAAACCAGGACGAACTCGACCGGGTCATCGAAGACTGGACGAAAGGCTGCGACCGCTACGAGGTCATGGGCCGGTGCCAGGCGAGGGGTGTGGCCGCGGGTGCTGTCCAGGACGCGGAGGACCTCACCCGGCGCGACGAGAACCTTGCCGCCCTTCGCTTCTTCGGCACCGCTACGCCCGTCGGCAACTGGGGCGAATACCCGGTCGACCGCTTCCCGGCACACTTCAATGGCGAGCGCCCGCCGCACTACGAAGGCGTCCACCAACTTGGCGAGGACACCTTCGATGTCCTCTCGGTCGTGCTCGGCCTCAGCGACGATGAGATTGCGGAGCTCATGGCAGAAGGTGTGCTCTCCTAGGTGGCCTCGTTGCCGGCCACTCCGCACGACTGCACGTGCTGGCCATCTTTGGAGGCCAAAGAAGTTGTGCGTGCTACGCTACGGCGGAACTGCCCTGCACCTGGCAGCAGCGGCAGGCCACGCATCCGGAGGAACCCGTGACCCTTCGCCTCTTTAGCTCGCTTGGGAATGAAACCCGCGAGTTCAAGCCCCTGGTTCCCGGCGAAGCCCGGATCTATGTCTGTGGTGTGACACCCTACGACGTCACTCACCTCGGCCACGCCTTCTCCTACGTTCAGTTCGATGCCCTCCGCCGCTACCTGCATGCGAAAGGCTTCGCGGTCCGCTATGTCCAAAACGTCACGGATATCGACGACGACATGATCATGGTCTCCAAGCGCGAGGGCGGCCGCCCCATCGCCGAGATCCGCGACGAAAACGACGCCATCTTCCGCAATGACCTGGACCGGCTGAACGTCCTGCGCCCCACGGTCTATCCACGCGCCACCGACCACATCCCGCAGATCATTGAATCGACCCGCGAGATCGTCGCCCAGGGCTGCGGCTACGAAGTCGACGGCGATGTGTTCTTCGAAGCCGGCAAGTTTCCCGGCTATGGCAAGCTCAACGGCGTCACCATCGCCGAGCTCGCCAAGCGTGAGAACCCCGAATCCAAGCGCGAGTGGAAAAAGCGCGGCCCGCTCGACTTCCTCCTCTGGCAGCGAACGGAACCGGACGAGCCGAGATGGGACAGCCCCTGGGGCCCCGGCCGCCCTGGCTGGAGCATCGAGTGCACCGCGATGTCGACCACCCACCTCGGGCCACAGATCGACATCCATGGCGGCGGTCGCGATCTCATCTTCCCCCATCACGAGAATGAAATCGCCCAGGCCGAGTGCATGACCGGCCTCGTTCCCTTCACTGGCTACTGGATGCACAACGGCATGCTGCAGCTCGAAGGCGTGAAGATGAGCAAATCCCTCGGCAACCTCGTCCTTGCCCGCAACCTCATGTCCGAAGTGGACCCCGACCACCTGCGCCTCTACCTGCTGAACCACCACTACCGGACCGACGCCGACTACCACACCTACGCACTGCCGGCACTGGGTGGCATGTATGAGCGCTTGAGCACGGCGGCGCAGGCCGCCACCGGGTCGCCCCCGGCCGGGAGCGCGCTCCGGCGGGCCTTCGAAGACGCCATGGATAACGACCTCGACACGCCGGCCGCCCTCGCGCTCCTCGACGAGGCTGCACAGCGGGTCCTCAACGGCACGGCTGCCGATGACGAGGCCGCTGCGCTGCGCGAATGCCTCGCCATCCTCGGCTTTGCCTTCGCCGGCGCCAGGGGGCCCGCCACCGGGCATCTCGAGCCGGGCCCGTAGCTTCCTCCGCTAGGCCCGGCCCTTCAGGATCGCCCGCCAGTAGAGCTGTGGCAGCCCGTGCTTCTTGAGCTGGTACATGCTCCAGCGCTCCTTCGACTGGTCGAACGGGAACGTCTCGCGCGGGTTGAGGTCGTAGTCGAACTCGGCCATCACCAACTTGCCGTAGCCAGTCACAAGCGGGCAGGCCGTGTACCCGTCGTACGAAGCGCCAGGGTCGCTCCCAAGGATCG
>JALOAP010000368.1 GCA_023228745.1 Dehalococcoidia bacterium
GCTCACTCCCGAATTGGAGGGCCAGTTGCGGCGTGTTCTTCCGGACCTGGGCCCTGACCTGCGGCTGCGCGAGGGGCGGATGGTGTTGGAGGTACTCCCGAACCAGGAGGGCGGCAAGGACCGGGCGCTGCTCGCGCTCGCCAAGCACTACAAGGCGCGCTCCGTGCTGGCGATGGGCGATGACGAGACGGACGTGCTCATGTTCCGGGCGGCCCTGGAGTTAGCGAAGAACGACGTACACGTGCTGCTCGCGGGCATTTCGGGCGGGGCCGAAACACCGCACCAAATTAGCGAACTCGCCGACATCATGCTTCGCAACACCGATGAGGCGCTCGAAGCGCTGGAGACCATCGCACGGGCCCTGGGAGTCTGACCGCCTTGACCAATATGTTTTCGCTCGAAGGCAGGACTGCCATCATCACCGGCGGGTCGCGTGGCATCGGCTTTGCCATCGCCCGCGCGTACCTGGATGCCGGGGCACGGGTGATCATCACCGCCCGCGGGGAAGAAGGGTTGAAGCGAGCGACCGAGGAGCTGGGTATCAATGCCATCGGCATCCGCTGTGACAACGCCGACCCGGCAGACATCGCGCGCATGGTCGATGAGGCGTGGCGTATCAGCCCCGTCGACATCCTGGTGAACAATGCCGGGATCAGCCCCTACTTCAAGCGCGTGGAGCACGTCGAGGTCGCGGAATGGGATGCGGTCATCGATGTGAACATGCGCGGGATGTACTACTGCAGCGTGGAGGTCGCGAAGCGGATGTTCGAAGCCGAGCGGCCGGGCTCCATCATCAACGTAAGCTCGGTACTGGGGGTGGTGCCCCAGGAGCGGCTCGGAGTGTATGCCGCATCGAAGGCGGGGGTCCACCAGCTCATGAAGGTGATGGCGCTGGAGTGGGCCGACCGGAACGTGCGCGTGAATGCTATCGCGCCGGGATGGACGGAGACCGACTTCACGGACGGACTGTTCGCAAGCCGCCACGGAGAGGGCCTGAGGCAGGAGATTCCGCTGGGCCGCTTCGCGGTTCCCGCGGATGTCACCGGCGCCGCGGTCTACCTTGCGTCGGATGCCAGCCGCTATGTGACCGGGACGGTCACGGTGATCGACGGCGGACGCGCGCTGCGTTAGGCAGCCGTCTGGTAGGATTCGCGCTCACTTCCTTCCGGAGAGTCGCATGGAGTTTCGCGTCGTAGCCGAAGGCCTGGCCTTCCCCGAGGGCCCGCTCGTCCTGCCCAACGGGGACCTGCTCGTCACCGAGATTCGCGGCGGGACGATCGCCCGCATCACGCCGGATGGCGCGAGGAGCACATTCGCCACAACAGGGGGCGGTCCAAACGGCGCTGCGGTCGGCCCGGATGGCGCGATCTATGTCGCCCAGAATGGCGGGTTCGAATGGGGGGAGCGAAAGCTCCCTGATGGCACGCCGACGTTCTTCCCGGGCGACCGGCCGGAGAGCTACATCGGCGGGCAGATCCAGCGTGTCAGCCCCGATGGGAGTGAAGTCACCACCCTCTACGGCGAGTGCGAAGGTGAGCCACTGAAGGGCCCGAACGACCTTGTCTTCGACCGCGAGGGGAACTTCTACTTCACCGACCACGGGAAGAGCTACGGGCGGCAGCGCGACCGTACGGGCGTGTTCTACGCATCGCCGGACGGGAAGATGATCAAGGAGATCATTTTTCCGATGGAGGCGCCGAACGGAATCGGCCTGAGCCCGGACGAGAAGACGCTGTACGTGGCGGAGACGCCGACGGGCCGCGTCTGGGCGTGCAACCTTGCCGGCCCCGGCCAGGTCGCGGGGCGCCGGGTCCTCGCCACGGTACCTGGCGCGCCGCCGTTCAACTTCGGGATGTGCGACTCCCTGTGCGTGGACGCGGAGGGAAACGTCATCGTGGCGACGATCGTCAACGGGGGCGTGACATCGATCTCGCCGGACGGCGCGGTCCGCCACACGCCGACGGGCGACATCATGACAACGAATGCGTGCTTCGGCGGGCCCGATCTGTCGACGCTCTACGTGACGCTGAGCGGCCGGGGCCAGCTCATCGCCTTCGACAACTGGCCGACGAAGGGGCTGAGGCTGAACTTCGCGCAGTAGCGCCGCCTGGACAGGTAGAGAGAGACGACGGGGTCCCACGCGTGGGGACCCCGTTTCCTATGGTTGGCGTGTCGTCCGTCAGTCGACGGCGACGGGGAGCGAGAGGAAGCCGCGAAAGCCGATGAGCAGCCGCCGCTCGGGTTCGGGGCCGGCGAGGTGCAGGTTGGGGAAGCGGCGGAGGAGCGTGGTCACGGCGACCTGCGCTTCGGCGCGCGCGAGCGGGGCCCCCAGGCAGTAGTGGGCGCCGCCGCCGAAGGACTGGTGCTTCGGGTCCTCGCGGGCAATATCGAACCTGTGCGGATCGGCGTGCACGGCAGGGTCGTGGTTGGCAGCGGCGAGGAGCGGTGTGAGCGAGTGGCCCTTCTTCACCGGGCAGCCGGTCACCACCTCGTCGTCCATCACGATGCGGCCGGTCAGGACGACCGGGCTGTCGTAGCGGAGCATCTCCTCGACGGCGTTCACGATGAGCGATGGGTCGTCGCGGAGCAGGTCCTTCTGGTCCGGGTGGCGAAGCAGGGCGTGGACGCCGTTGCCGATGAGGTCGGTGGTGGTGACGTTGCCGGCGACCAGGAGCAGGCTCACGGTGCCGAGGAGTTCGTCTTCGGTGAGCTTGTGACCCTCGTCCTCCGCGACGATGAGCGCGCTCAGCAGGTCGTCTCGCGGTTGTGCGCGGCGCCCGGCGATCTGCGCTCGCAGGTACGCGTCTAACGCGGCACGCGATTCGTCGAGGCGCTGCTGATCCTCGGGACTAATGAACGGGTCGAGGCCCTTCACGAGGTTGTCGGACCAGGCCTTGAACTGCGGCTGATCCTTCGGGTCCACCCCGAGCATCTCGGCGATAACGATGGTCGGGAGCGGAGCGGCGAAGGCTTCGATCAGGTCCCAGGTGGGCTTGCCCTCGACCTTGTCGAGCAGGTCTTCGGCGATCGCCTCGATACGGGGCCGCATTGCCTCGACGGCGCGGGGCGTGAACGCCTTGTTCACGAGGCCGCGCAGGCGCGTGTGGTCGGGCGGGTCGAGGAAGAGGATGCTCGTGCCTGGGCGCTCGTCCTGCCCGCGCAGGCGCGCCATCAGCGTGTCCTCGGCGGCGTTCCTCGGGTCACGGGAATAGGTGCGGTCGCGCAAAGCCGTCTCGATGTCGTCCCAGCCGAGCAATACGGTGCGGCCCATGACCGGCTCGTAGAACGCGGAAGTTCGTTCGCGAAGCTTTTCGAGCGTCTCGTATGGGTCGCGAATGAAGTCGGGGCTGTAGAAGTTGGCGAGGATGTCTGGCGGAAGCGCCTGGTTCTCCGGTGCGTGGTTCTCCGGTGTTGTGGTCACGGTACGTGCCCTCCCGTGAAATTCGAACGTGGTTCGGATGGCGGCATTCTACGACACTGCGTGGCGCCCTGCAGCACGGCCACGAACCGTCAGATACCGGTGAGCCGCTCGGCCGAGTCGATGGACCACGTGTCACCGTCATTCGTGAGCGTGAGTTCATGCGTGTAGTCGCTGTGGCGCACACTGACCCAGACTCGCACGGTGTCGTTGGCCTCGGTCCGGACGTTCCAGTAGCAGAACGACCACTCGGATACAGAGCGGGGTGGCTCGTCGCAGTGCCCGTCGAGCTCGCCGCCTTCGTGGTGCTGCTCGACCCAGTCCGCGACGGCTGCCCGCGCAGGAGCGGGCAGGTCGGTTGTCGGAGGCGTTGGCGACGATGCGAGCGAAGCCGTCCCGGTTGGGTCGGTCCGGGTTTCGGT
>JALOAP010000369.1 GCA_023228745.1 Dehalococcoidia bacterium
GGTGAAGAAGAGTACGACGATCAGGAAGATCTGCTTTTGGGTGTTCAAGCGGTCGTCCTCCCCTTAACCCGAGTAGGCGATGGCGCGCAGGGGGTTATCCTCGTCGCCCGCCTCAATCTTTCCAGTATTGACGTTGACCGAGCCGTCGCTATTGACGCTCAGTTCCATGGTGTCCATGGGGCGCGGCGCGGGGCCGGCCACGCGGATACCAGCTTTCGAGTAGGTGGACCCGTGACACGGGCAGAGGAACCAGCCCGTGATGCCAGCGAAGCCGGCTACACCGGTGAGGGTTCCGTTCCAGGGCACGGAGCACCCGAGATGGGGGCACTTCCAGTAGAGGGCGAGCAGACCACCCGAGCCACCCGCGTCGAGCACATCGCCTTCCGCGCCGGCCAGGTTCACCAGCCAGAACTTGCCTTCGGAGACGCGATAGGGTTCGCCTCCGGGCTGCGGGATGGCGCCCTTCGGGACGGTGACGGTTCCACCGAAGCCCGTGGGGTTGCGCAGGTTGAAGAACCCGAGGAAGCCTGCGAGCAGGCCGCCCACGGAGAGGGTGAGCCCGGCGAAGACGCTGACTCGCAGGAAGGAGCGCCGCGCAACGCGGCGCGCCTCCTGTTGTCGCGCGTGTTCGATGCGGCCCGCCGCGGAGCGGGCCCCTGTGGTCTGTTGAGCCTGTGCCATGTCTACTCCCCCGTCACTCCTGTCCCGGGATGCCTTCGCTCACCTTGAGCTCCCACGGCCAGACGAGTTCCTGGCCCTGGCCGCGGAATGCGGTGCCCGTCACGGTGAGGATGGCGTAGGCGCCGATGAAGCCGCTGAACAGCGCCAGCAGCGCATCGCGCCGGGTGAGGACCCACCCCATCTTCCACAACGTGTAGATCATGATGGATGAGAGACCGACCATCGCGACGATTGGGATGCCCTGTTCCACGAGCCAGCCCGGGAAGTCCAGGTTCTGGAACTCGGTGGGGCCACCGCGCGCGTCGCTATCGAGGATCTTCAGGTTAAACGGCAGATAGGTGATCTCCTTGGACCATTCGGGCCACGGGAGCTGACTCTGGATGTTCCGGACGCTTTCGAGGAAGCGGAAGGTGTCGCCGCCGGAGATCCCGAGGTACTCGTTCAGGAAGAAGGCGAGCTTGCCGCTGTCCCAGAGGATGAGGGCCACGGTTCCGACGATGCCCACAGCGCCGGCGACGACGGTGATCTTCACCGCGCCTTCGGTGCCGAACCACACGCCCTGGCCCTCGTTTTCGCGATCGAAGTACGGGAAGGCGGCCAGGATTCCGAGCCAGATGGTCGGAATGATGACGCCCGCCATGGCCGGGTTCATGTGCAGGAGGAGCTCCTGCAGGTTCAGCAGGTACCACGGCGCCTTCGACGGGTTCGGCGTAACGTCCGCGTTCGCCTGGTCGAGCAGAGGGGCATTCACGAGCACCGCGAGGATGAACAACGCGATGGTGAACACCATTGCCGAGATGAACTCGACGAAGACAAGGTCTGGCCAGACCAGGACTTCTTCATCACGGGCGCGCGCCTGTGGGCGAGCGACGGGGCGGGCGACGACTGCGGTTGCCATGGTTCGCTATCCCTCGTTGGACCTAGAGCGGCCGGGCAAGGCCGCCGTCGCGGCGAATGCGCCAGAAGTGGACGGCCATGAAGATTGCGGCGAGCAGAGGCAGGCCGATGACGTGCAGGGTGTAGAAGCGGATGAGCGCGTCCGGGCCGACCTGCAGGCCACCGAGCAGCCAGAAGCGGGACTTGGGGCCGAGAATCGGCGCCGAGCCAGCGATTTCCGAACCGACGGTGATGGCCCAGAAGGCGAGCTGGTCCCACGGCAGCAGGTAGCCGGTGAAGCTCAGGAGGAACGTCAGCACCAGGAGAATCACGCCGACCACCCAGTTGAACTCGCGGGGCGGCTTATAGGCGCCGGTGTAGAACACACGCATCATGTGCAGGAACACAAGGATGACCATCGCGTGTGCCATCCAACGGTGCATGTTGCGCATGAGCTGTCCGAACTGGACGTTCGTCTGGATATTTTTGATGTCGAGGTACGCACGGTCGACGCTGGGCACGTAGTAGAACATCAACATGATGCCGGTGACGGTGAGGCCCAGGAACATGAAGAACGAGAGGCCGCCGAGACAGTACGTGTGCGTGATCTTGACGTGGGTGCGGTGAATCCGCGTCGGGTGAAGGTGGAGGAATACGTTCGTCGCAACGACGAGCATCTGGTTTCGCGGAGTGTTCGGATAACCAGTGCGGAAGATCGACTTCCACACGTAATTATGGAACATCTTGTCGTAGATTTTGTCCGCGAGTGTGGGTTTGGTTGGAGTTTCAACAGCCATTCGATATACCCACCCGCCTACCGCTGCCACCAGTGGCCGAACGCCACCAGAATGCCGAGCGAAGCGATGATAGTGATAACGACGAAAACGAGTTCGAGCGTTTCTGCGAAGTCATGAGGCAGATTGGCAAATTCCAACCGGAGACCTCCCCCTCTCGATCGCACCCTGCGACAGCCCCCCGCTCAGGGCCGGACTTTGTGAATTCATTCGCGAACCTCTTATACCACCGCGCCAGATTCCCGGTCAAACGAGCAGCAGCGGTCATCGGGGTCGCCGGGGCGGCAAATAGCCCCGAGCAACTATACGCCAACCGGGCCTTGCAGGATGGCCGAACTACCGGTCGAGACACAGACGTAGTGACAGCAATCGACAGGCTCGATAGGCGGATAGCCGTAGGCCCGGAACCCGAGCGGCGCCCGGCATTCCCGGCCGGGGCTGACGCCGGTTCCGATGGTGCGCAGCGACCCTCGGAGGACGTCAGGCGCGAGAGAACCGCATGCGTACGAGGCCGCGAATATCCTCGATCGCGGTCTTCACAATCTTCACCTTGGTGTCCGGGTCTTCGTCCCAGCGCACGGGGAGCTCGCAGATCTTGTAACCGTGCCGGTGCGCAAGGATGAGGAGCTCGGTGTCGAAGAACCACATGGTGTTCTCGATCTTTGGCACAAGCGCGTCCGCTGCTTCGCGGCTGAGTGCCTTGAACCCGCACTGTGCGTCGGAGATGCGCAGCCGCGGGAAGAACGCGTTGATGAGGAACACGTAGCCGCGAGAGGTGAGTTCGCGCTTGAACGAACGCCGCGTCTTCGAGCCCTTGGCCAGGCGGCTGCCGACGGCGACATGGCACCCCTCTTTTGCGACCAGGTCGACAAGCTCCGGCAGGTGGTTGAGGTCGGTGCTCAGGTCGATGTCCATGTAGCACACGATGTCGGCGCGGCTGCGCGTCCATGCCTCGCGGAGGGCGAGGCCGCGGCCCTTGATGGTGAGGAGGAGTGCCGAGACCTTCTCCGGGTGCTCGGCTTCGAGCTCGCGGGCCAGCACGCCCGTGCCATCGTTCGAACCGTTGTCGGCGATGGTGATGTGCCAACGGTGTTGCGGATGTAGGTCGACGAAGGCGAGCACCTGCTCGACGCTCTGGCGCAGGACAGCCACCTCGTTATAGACGGGCAGGATGATATCGACAGTCTTCGGCTGCTCGCTCATGTCGCGGCTATTGTTGGCTGCAGAATCGCACCGGGGAAGTGAGCACGTCCCCTACGGGGCCAGCCCGAGCAGTTCGCGCACGGTTACGAGCTCATATCCGGCGTTCCGGAGGCCGGAAACCATCGCGGGAAGCGCCTCGAGCGTGTTGAAGCCGCCGAGGTGCATGAGCACGATGGAGCCGCCCTGCGCACGGCCGAGCACCTTCGCCGTCATGTCGGCAGCCGTTGGGCCGCCTTCCTCTTCCGGACGCCAGTCGATGGTGTCGATGTCCCACATGATCGTGTA
>JALOAP010000370.1 GCA_023228745.1 Dehalococcoidia bacterium
GATGTTCGGCCTCGGCGGCATCATGGTCGAAGTACTCAAGGACGTCTCGTTCCGGCTCGTGCCGCTCGAAGAGAAGGATGCTCGCGGCATGATCCAGGAGATCAAGGGTCGCCCGATCCTCGAAGGCGTCCGCGGACAGGACCCGGCCGATCTCGCTGCGCTGCAGGAAACGATCCTCAAGGTCTCGAAGTTCGTCGAGCAGCACCCGGAGATCCAGGAGCTCGACCTGAATCCCGTCTTCGCTTATCCCGACGGCGCCGTCGCAGTCGACGCACGCATCGTCGTCTCCGAGAACTAGCCATGGCAGTACCCGGCCACCGCCTCGACCGCATGTTCAACCCGGAAGTCGTCGCCGTTATCGGCGATAAGGGGCCAGCATATATGTGGCTCCACAACAACATGCCGTTCAAGGAGCGCGGCGGCCGGCTCTACTCTGTGCAGCTCGACGAGAAGGAGATCCCGGGCATCGAAGCACTCGGTGTGACGAACTATCGCTCGCTCGCCGAGGTGCCCGAGACCATCGACTATGCCCTCGTCGCGGTACCGCGCCAGGTCTCGCCCTACGTCCTCAAGGACCTCATCGCGGCGAATGCGAATGGCGCTGGCTTCTTCACCAGCGGCTTTGCTGAGACGGGAGAAGAGCTCGGAATCCAACTCCAGGACCAGCTCCAGCAGATGGCGCGCGAGGCCAACTTCAACCTTGTTGGCCCGAACTGCATGGGCCTCTATCTCCCGAAGGCGGGCGTTCGCTTCAGCACCGACGCTCCCGTCGCAGACGATGGCCGCATCGGTTTCCTCTCGCAGTCGGGTACCCACGGCATCATGTTCAGCCTTGTCGCCGCCGCCCACGGCATGAACATCAGCCGCTGCGCAAGCTTCGGCAATGCCATCGTCCTCGATGTGTCCGACTACCTCGAATACCTTGCGCTCGACGACGAAACCGAAGTCATCGGCATGTACGTCGAAGGCGTCAAGGATGGCCGGAAGTTCTTCGATACGCTGCGCGAAGCCTGCAAGCGCAAGCCCGTCGTCGTCTGGAAGGGCGGCCAGACCGAGGCCGGTGCACGGGCGACCATGTCGCATACCGGCTCGCTTGCGACCGGCCAGGCGGTCTGGGACGGCATGATGCGCCAGTGCGGCGCCATCACCACGAACAACCTCGACGAGACCATCGACACCATGAAGGCGCTCCTGATGACGAAGCGCCCACAGGGCCCCGGCATGGCACTCCTCGCCCAGACCGGCGGCCAGTCAGTGTCCATCACCGACGCCTTCGCAAAGGCCGGCTTCACTGTCCCTCGCCTCACCGACGATTCATATAACCAGCTCGGCGAGTTCTTCAACATCGTCGGCGGGAGCTACCAGAACCCCCTCGACATGGCGGGCACCATCCAGGGCAAGCTCGAGACGCTCGACCGCATCCTGCGCATCGTCGATGCCGACCCGAACGTCGATGGCATGGCCATGGAGCTTTCGGCGATGTTCGCCGCGCGCCAGTGGAAGAAGGATCCCGCAAGCCTCGACGGGATGCTCGACGCTCTCCGTGCGCACATGGACCGCTCGCAGAAGCCGTTCGTCGCCGTCCTCCACCCGGCCCACGAAGCCGAGTACGTCGCCAGCATCCAGCCGAAGTTCAACGAGCGCCAGGTTCCCGTCTTCCAGAGCTTCGAACGCGCCGCGGCCGCCCTCGCCCGGCTGCGGTAGTAGTCAGTTCACCGACGGGTCCGGCGGCTGGTAGGCGAACATCGCCAGCTTTCCTTCTTGCCGCTGCAACACCCGCCGCCAGAGCGACTCTGGGTCGGGTGAAAACGGGTCGTCAGGCTCCGCCTCGACGACGAACCATGCGTCCTCGGCGATCTCGCCCTCGAGCTGACCGGCCCCCCACCCGGCATAGCCGCCGAACAGCCGCACTCGTTCCAGGTCGTCCATCGGCAGTTCCTGTGGCGCGAGGTTGAGGTCGAGCAGCCCGATGGAGTCCACCATCGGGCTGAAGCCCGGCACCTTTGCCTCCGGCAGCGTCCGTGCGATCGCAAGCGCCGCTGTGGGGTCCACCGGGCCGCCGTGGAAGAGCTGCCCCGGGCGCGCGACATGGGGCGCCCACGCGGGCAAGACCGCTTCAACATCGACGTCCAGTGCCCGGTTCAGCACAACGCCGAGGCCACCATTTTCGTCATGGTTCAACATCAGGACCACCGTACGAAGGAAGTTCGGGTCCTGGAGCTTCGGACTGGCGACTAGCAGCTTTCCGGCGAGTGATTCCACCGCGCGATCATCGCATCCTGCGCCGGGTGAGGGAAACTCATGCTGCCGTCGCCCCCGCAGCGCGCTGCAAGCTCGCTGCCTCTATCTCGAGGTTCCTGTCCGCAACCCGCCGGAGATAAAAGCCGAGCACCTTCGCAGGCCACCCCGTCTGCTCGATCCACAACGTCACCCGCGTGCCCGGCCCGTCGGGACTGACGTCGTGCCCGGCGACCGTGTGAACCCCGGAGATGTCCGATACCCTCGACGCCGCGATCGTCGAGCCGCGTGATGGTCCACGTCGCCGGCCGCGTGCCCCGTATCTCGAGCCGGTAGCGCCCTCCGACCTTCACCGGGCTGGCGGGATCGAGGGCGTCGACCTTACGTGTGGTGCGGTTCCACTCCGGCCATCGCTCGACATCGCTCAGCACCCGGAGCACCGTCCCCGGCTCTGCCCCCGCCGCAAATGTCCGTTCGAAGCGCACCTAGACCAGTTTCAGCCAGCGTCGCTTTCCTACCTGCACCGTGGTCCCCGGCTTCGCCTCGGCAGCCACGTCTGCGACCGGCTCGCCGTCGATCGAAACGGCGCCCTGCTCGAAGAGCCGCCGCGCGTCGCGCTTCGATGCCGCGAGCCGCGCCGCGACGATGACATCGATCAGCGGTTCGCCGCCACTGACCCGGTGCTCGGGAATCTCTGCTGGCGCCTCCTTTTGCTGCACGGTGCGAACGAAGTGTTGCTCCGCTGTTTCGGCAGCGTCTGGCCCATGAATTTCTGCCACGATCGTCTTCGCCAGTCGCTTTTTCGCGGCCATCGGGTCCCGTTCGACCTGCCGTTCGATCTCGGAAAGCTCTGTCCGCGGCACGTTCGTGGCGAGCACGAAGAACTGCATGATGACGTCGTCTGGGAGCGACATCGCCTTGCCGTACTGCTCCTCCGGGGCGTCGCTCACGCCGATGTGGTTGCCCGCCGACTTCGACATCCGCGCTTTGCCATCGAGCCCCACGAGGATCGGCATCGTCACCGGGACATGGGGCCGCTGGCCCGCGTCCTCCTGGATCTTCCGCCCGGCCATCAGGTTGAAGAGCTGCTCGGTGCCGCCCACCTGCACGTCACACTCCAACGCGTAGGCGTCGTAGCCCTGCATCAGGGCATAGATGAACTCGTGCAGGTAGATCGCGTCGCCGTCGTCGAAGCGCTTGCGGAAGTTGTCGCGCCGTAGCATCTCCGCGACGGTAAACTTCGACATCAGCGAAATGATGTCCGGGAAGCTCAGCTTGCTGAGCCACTCCGAGTTGTGCCGCAACTCCGTCGCCTCCTGGTCCAGGAAGCGGGCCGCTTGCTCGAAATATGTCGCCTCGTTCGCGGCGATCTCCTCCGGGGTGAGCTGGGGCCGAAGTTTGTTCTTGTCGCTCGGGTCGCCGATGAGTGCCGTGTAGTCGCCGATCAGGAAGATGCAGTGGTGCCCGAACTGCTGGAACTGCCGCAGCTTCCGCAGCGGCACCGTGTGGCCAAGCGTCAGCGAGGTGGCTGTCGGGTCGATGCCAAGGTAGACCCGGAGCGGCCGGTCTTCCTCCAGCCGCGCGCGCAGTTCGCTCTC
>JALOAP010000371.1 GCA_023228745.1 Dehalococcoidia bacterium
AACATGCGCTTCTTGATCTGATCAGCAAGCTCGGGTTCGTTGTCCTCCAGGGCTTCGATAATCGTCTTCTCCGTCATGCGGCTCGACTTCTTCAGGAGGTTCACGAGGACGTCGAGCCCACCGACGGTCTGGGTTTCCCGGGCGGGCTGGAGGACCGCGCTGAGCTTGCGGCGGAGGACGGCTTCGACTTCGTTCACGATGTCGGGGTTGGCGCGATCCATCATCGCGACGCGTTGCGCGACGTCGGCGGCCATCTCCGGATCGAGCGCAGAGAGCACCTGCGCAGCCTTCTCCGCTGTGAGAAACGAGAGGAGGAGCGCGATGGTCTGCGGGTGTTCGCTGCCGAGGAAGTTGACCAGCTGCTGGACATTGAGGTGCCGCAGGAAGCCGAAAGGCACCGTCGGAGAGGTCGCGGAGAGCCGGTCGATCAGTTCGGTCGCTTTGTCCTCACCGAGGGCGAGGCGAAGCAGATCTTCGGCGTATTCGAAGCCCCCGAGCGCGATGACGTCGCGGGCGATGGCAGCCTCGCTGAACTCGTCGAGCACCTTGCGCCGCTGTTCGGGCTTGAGTTCGCCCATTGCGCTGATTTCCCAGGTGAGGCGCTCGATGTCATCGTCACTGAGGTGACGCAGCACCTCTGCTGAGCGCTCCTTGCCCAGGGTGATGAGCAGTGCCGCGGCCTTTCGCCGCCCGGTGAGGCGTTCGTCCCGACTCATGGCTTTCAGTTCTTCTCCTCCTCACGCATCCACGTCTGGACGACGTCGGCGACGGCCTGGGGATTCGCTTCGGCGAGGCGGACCACACGTTCTTCGTGAGGGTCGGCGGGGGCGTCGAGCGCGGGGAGATCCTCGGGCGGGGGAGCCAGGGCAACCGTGCTTGGCGCCGCTTCCACCGCGAGCGCTGGAGCAGGCGCCGGGAGAACGAGCTGCCGCTTGCTGAGGGAGCGAAGGAGCAGCATGACCAGGATGAATGCGAGCACCACGGCGAGCAGCGGCAGGAGGAGCTTCAGGTAGCTCAAGTAGGTGCCGATGCCGTCGGCGGCGGCGGGCAACAGCTCTTCGCGGACGCTGACGTCGAAGGGCAGGCGAGTAACGCTGAGGGTGTCGCCGCGTATCTGGTCGAGGCCGACTGCCGCAGCGACGGCACTGGCGATGTTGGCTTCCTGGGCCGCTGTCACGCTTTCGTCCAGCACGACGGAGACGCTGAGCCGCTCGACGGCCCCGGGCGCCTGGACCGTCTCGGTGGTCGTCCTTGGGATCTCGTTGTTGGTGGTGGATTCCGTGCGGGTGTAGTTGGACTCACCGTTGAGCACGTTCCCGCCCGGGTCGGCCGGGCCGTTGGCCCCGGTGCCGGGAACCTGGCCGACGTTGAGGTTGTTGGCGGTGTAGGTCTCCGTCGTGGTGGTCTCGCTGCGGATGACGATATCGTCCTCACCGCCAAATTCGTCCTGGACGCGCTTCACGGTGTCGAAGTTGAGTGCGGCACGGACAGTAACGGCACTGCGCCCGGGGCCAACGACTTTCCCGAGGGTCTGTTCGACGTCGCGCTGGAGTTGGAGTTCGTAGCTGCGCTGAAGCTCCATCTGGCTGGCGCTGGCGCCGGTCGAGAAGGCGCTATCGAGGGTGGCGCCATCAAACAGGACATGACCTGTTTCGTCGATGATGGTGACGCCAGAGGGCTGGAGACCCTCGACCGAGTTCGCGACGAGGTTGGTGATTCCGCGGACCTGGTCCTGGTTGAGGCGTGCGCCGCGTTGGAGCTGGAGCAAAACGCTGGCAGTGGTCTGCTGCTGATCTTCCTGGAAGATCGCTTCCTTGGGGATGACGATGTGGACCCTGCTCGCGCGGACGCCATCGAGAGTATTAATGGAGCGGGCGAGTTCGCCTTCGAGGCCACGGCGGTAGTTGACCTGCTGGACGAAGTCGGTGGCACCGAAGTTGGTCTTGTCGAAGATCTCGAGGCCGGTGGAAGCGGTGCCCTTGGGGAGGCCGGCCTGGGCGAGCTTGATACGGACTTCGGCGACCTGGTTGGCGGGGACCGAGATGCTGGAGCCTCCGCCACCCACCTCGTAGGAGATGCCGTCCTTTTCGAGCTGGTCGGCGATAGCGGCACTGTCCTCTGGCTGGAGGCCGCTATAGGCAACGACGAGATTCGGCTTCGACGAAGCGATGAAGACGAAGTAGAGCAAGAGGAGGGCGCCACCCGCGATGCCTGCGAGGGCGATCTGCCGGGCGCGGGGAAGCTGGTTCCAGCGTTCGATCATCGCGCCGATTGGCGAGTCAGCACCCATGCGAGCCTCCGGTGGGTCGTAGTCCTTTGGCGAAGGTTAGGAGGGGCCGGGTTTGCTCCGCATTGGCGAATCCCCGATTCGGGCGCGCGACGGCCGGGTAGACGGCGAGGAAAACCCTGATTTGTGTGTGATGGGGACGCAGGGTTGCCGTTTACGTGCGCGGGAGGTTCGGCTATCGTTTCGAGCGCACTAACGAACTGGAGGCAATCGCATGACTGAAGCGTCAGCCCAGCCCTCTCTCATCACGGACGAGATGCGGGCCACGATTGGCAAGCGTGGAGAACCGACGACGATGGAGGTCGACAAGACTGCTGTGCGCATGTTTGCGCGGGCCGTGGGCCACACGGACCCGGTCTATTACGACGAAGAGGAGGCGAAGAAGGCCGGCTATCGCAGCTTGCCCGCACCGCCAGGCTACCTCGGTACGCCGGTCTTCGACCCGCGGACGAGTGACCCGACGTTTGGCGGGCGGCGTGGCCAGGGGCCGGGGCCGCAGCCTTCGCGCCCGCTGAAGCGAATCCTCAACGGTGGCACGGAGTACGAGTACTTCGATGACATCTGTGCGGGTGACACGCTGACGGCGGTGTCGTATACGTCGGACATCCAGGAGCGCCAGGGCAGCCTCGGCGAAATGCTCATCACGACGACGAAGACGGAATACACGAACCAGGATGGAAAGCTCGTCGCGATCGCGACGGGCACCGGGATCCGGTACTAGGAGGAGACACATGGCGAACTGGAACGAGACCCAGGAAGGTCAGGCGATCCCGGAACTGAAGAAAAACTGCACGTCTCAGCAGCTTGTCCAGTGGGCGGCTGGTTCCGGCGACTTCTACCAGATTCACTACGACGCAGAGTTCGCGAAGTCGACGGGGCTCAGCGGGATCATCGTGCATGGCGCGCTGAAGAACGCATTCCTCGGCCAGCTCGTGCACGACTGGGCCGGGAACAATGCGCGCATCAAGAAGTTCGGCTGCAGCTACCGCGGCATGGACCTCCCGGGCGAGGACATCCTCTGCAAGGGTGTTGTGAAGCGGAAGTATGAGGAAGGCGGGGAGAAGCTCGTCGACCTTGAGGTCTGGACGGAGAAGGCGGACGGCACGAAAACGACGCCGGGCTACGCGACGGTGAAGTTCCTCTAGTACGGCAATTCGAAGCCCCTCTCCACACTGCGGGAGAGGGGCTTTCCCTTGTAGTGAGCGGGACGTCGGACAGCTGATGGGCAGTGCCCAGGAGGGTTGCATGGGAAATTTGCTGGAAGGCAAAGTCATTGCGATGACGGGTGCGGGACGCGGCATCGGGCGTGAATGCGCGCTGTTGGCCGCCTCGGAGGGGGCGCGCGTGGTGGTGAACGACCCGGGCGTGGCACCCGATGGGAGCAGCCACGACGAGGGCCCCGCGGCGCAGGTCGTGGAGGAAATCAAGAAGGCGGGCGGCGAGGCTGTCCCGAACTTCGCTGACGTTTCGACGATGGACGGCGGGGAAAGCATCATCAAGACGGCCCTGGACACCTATGGCCGGCTGGACGGGCTGATCA